>NZ_JNUP01000067.1:45185-165305 GCF_000758165.1 Spirochaeta lutea
ATGAGCTGTGCCCATCGCAGGGTTTCTCCATTTACCATATCAGCAGCAATGGTAGATGCCTGACCAGCACTTATTTTCATATTGTTGTTGTAAGCAGTAGTAACCAACCCGAGCCCAGGTAAATAAGGTTTGGTACTCAGGTCACTAACTCCAGGAGGAAAACCTCCCCAGCTCGCCGGAACGTAATTTCTCCAGTCATCAGCCGGGGCTGAGGTCTGATTCCAGGTTTCTAGCTGCTGAATGAATTCATTTGCAAGTCCTACCGGTGTTGGATTATTCAGACCCAACTCCCCGAACCACTCACCTATCGCATCCCGCTGGCTCTCCATATGCTGCTGGAATTCAATCGGTGTATCCACTGCCCCATACCATTTTTGGGGAGTTCCATAGCGAATCGGGTAATCATAGGCAACACGGTCGGTACGCCCTTCACTTCTAATACTCGAAAACCCACTGAACCTAATCACCTGCCCCCCGGCAACCGTTCCAGCAGGGGTATGGTACGCCTGACTTTCTTGCCAGTCATTTACCCCATAGCTTTCGTCCCACCACCAGGGCGCGGATTCAGGGTTCGTTTTGTAATCAGGATGGGCATCCCAGGGATTTTCATTGTTCCAATCCACCACAGGATTATCATCAGAGGACTGTTCGGAGATGTACAAATTCGCGCGCCACAGGGCTTTGTGGTCTATGACGCTTGTCCCCGCAGAAAACACAATACTACATCTTGTTCACGTGGCGAACCGGAACTCGCAACCTAAATATCTACCTTAAAGATAATCCGCACCAAGAAGCCGATGCCGAAACTGAAGACGGCCACACCCATGCTGATACCGAACATCTCCCAGAAGCGTTTTTTAAAGTCCAGATCCTTGGCTACCGCCAGGTAATAGTTGAATACCAGGATGATCAATGCGGCAATGGCCAGGGTGATGGGCAGGCTGATGAAGGGATTCGAAAGCAGCAGGTAGGGCAGAATGAGCAGCACTACCGTAACAATGTACGCCAGGCCGGTGTAGATGGCACTCTTACCGGCATTAGGCTCGCCGTCGGCGCGCTTGGACAGGAATTCACTGGCAGCCATGGAAAAGCTGGCCGCAATGCCGGTTATAAGCCCCGAAGCGGCAATGATACTGGGATTCTGGATGGCGAAGGTGAGCCCCGCCAAAGCGCCGGTGAGCTCCACCAAGGCATCGTTCAAGCCCAGAACCATGGAACCCACGTAATCCAGACGCTCCTCCTCGATCATATTCAGGAGCTCCTGTTCGTGGCGGTCCTCGTCCTTCTGCAGTTCCAGGGCACCGGGAACAATCTTACCCAAGTCGGCGTAGTTTACCTGGGCCCGCTCCTCGGCACGCTCCAGGAGCTTAAACCCGAACACAAGCCCGAAGATGCGCACGATGAAATAGTAGAAGAGAGCAAGCAGATAGGCCTTGCCGACCCTCCGGCCGGTATACTCAGCCCAAAAATCGTGGTGGCGCAGCTCGTCATCGGCGATTTTTTCCAGAATCTGCCGGTTTTGGGGGTCCTTGGTTTTCCGAGCAATCCGCAGGTAGATGTCGTGTTCGGTTAGCTCAAAGCTCTGGGCCGTCAGAATGAGCCGCTGGGTTTTTGCGTCGAGGTCGTTAAATTCTTTCTGGATTTCCATACCGATAGAGTACCTCCGGGTGGGCCGCGGGTCAAGGAGGTTCCCATGCCCGGACGGTTCTGCCCGGAGGGGGGCTACCCGGGAGCATGGGAATCACCCTAAGAGACCAGCCTGTCCGTTGCCCAAGGCTTCATTTTTATGTCAAAATAGAGAAATGGCAGTTACAATTACCGATGTTGCCCGGCATGCCGGGGGACTCCAGGGCGATTCCTAATAGTGCCCGGCTACTCTGCCCCGGGAGCCGAGAGCTCAAACTCCGGCCCGGGGTACACTTGACCGTTGAGCTGCAGCTCTATCTGGTGCGTTCCGGGGTAATACCGCCGGGTGGTTACCGGAGCAAAACTGAATTCCTTTCCAACCTCAATCTCCTGCCCCCGTATCAGGGTCAGAACCTGGCCCTTCCAGACCTTGGCAGACCATCTTCCCGAGGCTGTCATCCGATGCATCACAAAATCAGCGGCCACCCGCTGTTCTTCGGGCGCATCATCCCCAACCCTCAACCCCCAGGAGACCTTCACCCGGCCCTGCCACGGAACGGGATTAGGCTCAGCAGCCCCGGCATGTACCCTCACCCCTCGCAGAACCCCGAATCCCATGAGTTCCAGCATCCCCGGATGCCCCTTTTTCACCAGGGTCCTTCCCGCATGCTGAATAAACCGCCGATCCTCATCGCCTAGACCCTGCCAGCCCCGGGGGGAAAACTCCCGGGTCCACGCATCCAATACCTGCAAACAGAATTCAGGGTGATCCTTAGAAATATCGTTCAGATTGTTGGCCACAGACCGCCGCACCGCCTCATCGGGATCACAGCGCAGCCCCCGGAGAAGGGCAATCAGGGGGCTGGGATTCTCAATAAAGGGATTCAACCGTATCCCCCAGGGCAGCCGCGGCCGCAATCCCTCGCTGGCCAGGCGGCGCACCGAGGCCCGAGAGTCACCGGTCCATGTGGTCATCCGCTCCACCGCCCCGGCCGGATCAGCGAGAATCAGGGGCCGAACCGCAAACTCCGCCGAAAAATACCCCGTCAGCTCCCGGAGATGCTCCAACCCCACCCCGGGATCCTCCCGGAACAACTCCGGAATACAGTCCAAAAACGCCATGAACCAAAACTCCATCCCCTGAAACCCCTGCCCCGGGGCCGCCCACCCCTCACAGATGTGGAAAATCTGCTCGGCAGCCCGGTCCGGCCTTCGGGACAGCACCCGGTCCAGCAGGGTCCGGGTTACCAATCTGCTGCGGTCCATAAGCTCCCGGCTCCCAAACCCGCGGATCAGTTCCTGGGCCAGTCCCCCGGATTCCCCAGCCCGGCTCCCCGCTCCGGCTTCCCCCGGCTGCACCACAGTGTATTCCCCCGCTCCGGCTTCCCCCGGCGAAGCAGGGTCGGATGCACCCGCCTCGGGGTTACCCAAACGGCTGACCTCCCTAACCTCGCTGGATTCCCCGGAGGCCCCTGGCGGCGAGGATGTACGGGATGATCCAGGGTTAACGGTCTTCGATATTCCCGGCTCCGGGGGGCATGCGGTACCGCCGACCCCAATACTCAAGAGAAGCTGTTCCAGCCGGTGGGCCCCTTGGTGGCAGAAGGCATCTTTAAAATCCATCAGGCGGTCCTCACATCCAGGCGCAGATAGCCCTCTTTCCCCTGGGCTGCCAGAGAAAGCACCTTGGCAGCCGCCTGGGCGGGGCTGCTCAACCCTCCGGTGGAGTACAGATCTCGGAACCGCTGGACCATGGGGAACTGCTCGGGCCCCCGGGAGCGGATTACCTCCTGCATGGGGGTATCCACCACCCCGGGAGCAATAGCACGGAAGAAGGTTCCGGAACCGCTGACCCCGGCCTCCTGGGCCGCCGCATCCATCACCTGGTCCAGCCCGGCCTTACTGGCGCAGTATGCAGCCCAGCCCGGATAGGCATGGAGGGCCGCTCCGCTGCTCACCGCAATAATCCGTTTATCCACCCGGAGGGTTTCAGCCCGTGCCCCCGGTGCCCCTGCACCTGCTTCCCGGGATGCCCCCGGCGCCCCCGCGCCTGCTTCCTGGGATGCCCCCGGCGCCCCCGAACCTGCATCCCGGACAGATCCCGGCACTCCCGGTGCCCTTTCGCTCTGAGACGCCGAATCCGCCGGTGCACCCGACCCGCCGGGGCCCGAGGCTCGGTCAGGTCCGAGGCGGGAGGATTCTGCCCTCAGGGCGCCCCCGGTCTGGGGACGGGTGGAATCCGGCCTCAGGCCACCCGGTGCACCCGACCCGCCGGGGGAAGACTCCTTCACACCAGCCCCGGCGAAGCCCGCCCGGCCCGCCACCGAGGCGAAGATCCGCTCGAAGGCGGAGATGAAGATCATGGGTGACAGGAGATTCAGGGAGAGGTGGTTCTCCAAGGCCTTGGAATCCGCCTGGGCCAGGGGCGCAACGGGATCCAGGGTCGCAGCATTCAGGATCAGCCAGAGGGCCTCGGGTTTCCCGGAGGTTCCCAGGATGTCCAGCACCCGGGCGTACAGCCCCTCCAGGAATTCCGGAAGGGCGGCGCAATCCCTCAGGTCCTGGTGTATCACCTCCAGGGCTCCCCTTCCCTGGCGCCGGGAATCTGGCAGGGGCATTTGAATCACCCCATACTCCTTCAATAAACCCTCAAGCCCCCGGGTCGACCGCTGAATAGTAATACAATACCAACCCTGGGCAAGAAGCTCTTCGGTCATCGCCAGGCCCAAACCGCTGCTGGCGCCGGTAATCATTGCCAATTTCATGGTCTCGCTTTTCCCCCTCATATTCTTCTAGTACAATAGTAGTATAGGCAAAAGGAGCAGGACATGAAACCAAGGCCGCAATCCATGGACGATCCGGGATTCCGTAAGCTCACCATCCGGCAGCGCCGGGCCGTTCTGGCAGAGGATCAGGGCCTGGACTTTTCTCAAGGTGATTTGAATGCCACCCAGGCCCGGGACGAGATCCTTGATCTGGCGGATGTAATGGTCGAAACAGCCATAGGCATCATGCCCGTGCCCCTGGGTATTGCCCGGGGGTTCCTGATAGACGGCAGACAGATCTCCATTCCCATGGCCACCGAGGAGCCCTCGGTCATCGCTGCCGCCAGTTTCGCAGCCGCCCAGATCGCCCGGTACGGCGGGTTTACCACCTGGGGCCACAAGCCTATTATGACCGGCCAGGTGTACGTTGTCTTTCCTCCGGATGATCACCGGAACAAGGAGACCCTGGCCGAGGAGCTGAACCGCCATGAGCCCGAGCTTGCCAAGATTCTCCAGCCCATCCTAGAGCCCATGACCCGGCGCGGCGGAGGCTACCGGGGTATGATCGCCGCCTGGCTCCCCGAGAGCGAAACCCTTCGCCTCCATGTCCACCTGGACGTCCGGGATGCCATGGGGGCAAACCTGATCAACACCTGCATGGAGGCCCTCAAGCCCCGGATCGCCGCCATTACCCGGGGTGAGATTCTCATGGCGATTCTCACCAACCGCGCCGACCAGCGTCTAGCCGGGGCCCGGTTTGTGCTTCCCCTGCACGCCCTCAGCCGGGGCGATTTTCACGGCATGCCCCTGGCGCAGCGGATACTCCGGGCTTGGCGGGTCGCGGATACCGACCCTGCCCGGGCGGTGACCCACAACAAGGGTATTATGAACGGTATCAGTGCGCTGGCCCTGGCGACGGCCAACGACACCCGGGGCATTGAGGCCGCAGCCCACGCCTGGGCGGCCCGGGACGGCCACTACCGCTCCTTGAGCAGCTACCGGATTGATCATGAAAATTTAGTAGGGGAGATTGAGCTTCCCCTGCCCCTGGCTACCGTGGGCGGAGGAGTAGGATTCCATCCCGCCGCCCAGGCAGCCCTGAAGATTCTGGGAAACCCCGATGCCCAGGGCCTGGCACGCTTCGCCGCCGCCCTCGGCCTGGCTCAGAATTTCGCTGCCATATCGGCCCTTACCGGGGAGGGAATCCAGGCCGGCCATATGCGGCTGCACGCCGGGCGGTTAGCCTTCGCCGTGGGTGCCCGGGGGCCGGAGATTCCCGAACTGCAGCGGCGAATCGCCCGGGAAGGCGTATTCAACCGGGCCACCGCCCAGGCGATTCTCGGGGAAATGCGCAGCGAATCTCCCTCGGCATCCGGCCAGCCCTCAACGTCAGGCCAGACCCCGAAATCCGATTCGGCAAAACAATCTCAAGAGGACGGATAATGTGAAATCCACCAGCACCGCGGTTTGCACCGCCAGGCCAAGCCTGGCATTGATGAAATACTGGGGAAAGGAAGATTTGGGCCAGGGTGATCCCTACACCGGTAGAAACATCCCCGCCACCCCGAGCCTCGCCGTAACCCTGGAGGGCATTGAGACCCGAACCGAGGTCTCCCTCTTCAGCACCCCTGCCGCCCCTGCTGACCCGGCTGCCCCGGAGCTTCCGACACCCCCCCCCGCCCCGAACCCCGGCACGTCAACCCCCGGTGGGGCCGCGGACAGCATCTCTATTAACGGCACAGCCCAACCGGTGGAACAGTTCAGGGATTTTTTCAACCTGCTGCGCCGGCGCTTTGCCGCCTGGCGCCGTGAAAACCCCCGGGCCTTCACCATCCCCGATTCCCAGGTCCCCGTCTTCCAGGCCGAGAGCAGCAATACCTTTCCCACCGCAGCGGGTCTCGCCAGTTCCGCCAGCGGTCTCGCAGCCCTGACGGGCGCCGCTGTGGCTGCCCTGATCCGGCCGGAACTCCGACCGACCTGGTACACCGCCCTGGTTACCCAGGAAGGGGAACTGCAAAATCAGATTCAAACCAGTCTCCAGGCCGCCCCGGGGGGATCGGCCCTGGAAATCCTCCAGACCCTTTCCCGGGATCACCTCAGCACCCCCTCCTGGCCCGCAGAACTCACGGGACTACCGGACACCTTGGAACTCAGCCGGATAGCCCGGGCCGGCTCAGGCTCAGCCAGCCGCTCCATTTTCGGCGGTTTCACCCTGTTCCCCCCAGGGGCCGTACAAGCCCTGCCGGTCGCGCCTCCGGCGTTTTGGCCGGACTTCCGCATCGTACTTCTGAGACTCACCAGGGACCAGAAACCCCTCTCAAGCCGCCAGGCAATGAACCGCACCAGGGATACCAGCCCCTACTACCAGGCATGGCTTCAGGACGCCCCGAAACAAACCGACAAAGCCATCCAAGCGCTCCTAGCTGCCGATCCGGCTGAACTGGGACGCCTAACACAGCTTTCGTATCTACGGATGTTCTCAACCATGTTTTCCGCGGATCCTCCGGTGGTGTACTGGCTGCCTGCCAGTTTGCAGATTATCCGGCTGGCCCAGGATCTGCGAACCCGAGGCCTTCAGGTGTGGGAGACCATGGATGCCGGTCCCCAGGTCAAACTCCTTACCACCGCAGCCGATCTGGAGGAGGTGCTCCACGGCCTTTCCTCCGCCCTCCCGGCCATTGAACCCGTGGTCTGCAAGCCAGGCCGGGGATTGGAGTTCAGTCATGCATCATGAGCCGGCGCTCACACTTACGGTTCCCGGAAACATCCTGCTTTTCGGCGAGTATGTAATCCTCGAGGAAGGGGGATTAGGCATTGCTGCCGCACCGGGGGTCTACGCAAGACTGACCGCCGATCCCATCCATGAATCCAGCCCGGGCCTTATAATCCTGGAAGGGAAGATGGAAACCCACGGGCCGGGCAGGAGCTGGTTCTTGGATACCCGGAGCGATGATCCCCTGGACAATACAAAACCGGTCCTGCTCCACAGTGTGTGGAGGACCCTGGGCTACCCGCCGGTCACCCGGGGCTGGCGCCTTACCCTGGATACCAGGGAGTTTGTCTATCCCGACAACCGAAAACGGGGATTCGGCTCCAGCGCCGCTGCGGCCGTTGCCCTAACCGCCGCCTTGATGATTATCTCTGACCACCCCGAGGGTGCCGATCCAGCCCGGGTCTTCCCCCGGGCCTTGGATGCCCACCGGCATTTTCAAGGCGGCCGGGGAAGCGGCTACGATGTGGCAGCCAGCTGCTTCGGGGGAACCGGGATGTTCACCGGGGGGGCTCAGCCAGAATGGACGTCATGCCATCTACCCTGGCTGCCGTATCTTGGAAGCTATCCCGGCCCCGAGGAGATTGCTACCCCGGGTTCCATTACAGCCTACACCCGGTGGGTTTCCGGCCACCCCAGTAAACACCAGGCCCTTATCCAGGACCATAACCATCTCCTCAGGGCCCTCACCGAGGCCGCCACCTGGAACACTGCCCAACCCCTGGCTGAAAACCTTGCTTCCCTATCCCTAGAACTCGGGAGAACCATCGGCAGGTCTGCGGAAATCCCTCCCCCTCCCTGGCCGCATATCTACTACAAGGCATCGGGAGCCGGGAACGAACTGGGGGTATTCTTCTCCCAGGAGGAGGAACCGGGGAATCTGAAACTAAGTTCCCGGGGACTCCAGGTAATCCGGGCTAAAGGATTCTCTCCCTCGGACAGATAATCCCTGGCCCAACCTTCCCGGCTTGGGGTATGATAGGATCACGTATCGGAGGAAAAAAGAATTATGGATCAGATAGTCGGCAGGGCTTCGGGTAAACTTCTCCTGTTCGGAGAGCATGCAGCGGTCTACGGGCATCCAGCCCTGGGCTGCGGATTATCAAAAACCTGCAGTGTTACCCTGATTCCCGAGCCCCAAAGCACCGATCTTCGGTTGCCCTACCTGGAGGAATTAGCCCCCGAGGCATCCCAAGAGCTCGTCACCACCATGAAACGTCTGGTCCCCGGTTTCACCCTGCCCGGAGGCACCTTCCATGTGGAAAGCGACATTCCGGTGTCGGCAGGGATGGGATCATCTGCGGCCCTCTGCGGAGCCCTCTCCCAGATTTTACTCTCCCTGGCAGGTGAGGACCATCCCGGTCTGCTCTCCCTGCTCCCCGAGACCGAACACCTGGAGGGCTGGAGCCCCGAGGAACGGCGCTTCCACCTCCTATGGTACATCGCCAACGAGCTGGAACACGTCTTCCACGGCACCCCATCGGGAATTGATACTGCCCTGGCGCTTTCACAAGGAACCTTGGCGCTCTTCCCCCGGCCTCGTCAGCTGCCCGACGTTCTGCCCCTGGCCGATCCGGGGCTACCCCTGCTCATCGGAGCCCTGCCCCGGCAGAGCAGCACGAAACAACTGGTTTCCTCCATCCGGAGCGCCATGATTAAGGAAGATCCGGATACCGAAGAAGCTATGGAGCACCTGGGCGACTGCGCCCACCGGGCTATTCAACTCCTGGAAACCCCAACCCCCTGGGATCAATGGACAGCCGCAAGCCGGGTCACCCTGGGTCAGACCATGAACCGCGCCCATCAGATCCTCTCGTCCCTGGGGTTATCCACAGCCCAGGTAGACCAAATCCTGACCAAAGCTGAAACCATGGGAGCCCTGGGTTCAAAACTCAGCGGCGCCGGAGGCGGCGGCACCTTTATCATCCTCGCCAGAGACAAGGAATCAGCTGCCGACATCGCTGGCGGTCTGAATGACTATGCCCGCCAATCGGGTATCGACCTGCTGACCCCCCTGACCCTCATATAGAACTCATAGTGCGCAAAAGGTTGTAACTCTGCCCCTCGACGGCACTATTCCTGGGGTCGAACCCGGGGTGGCGCCGCTAAATCTGGGGTAGTTTACAACCTTTTGCGCACTACCTATCCTATTGAAACGTGGTTATCATCTAACCCCGGGTACGGCTTCCGGATTCGCCCCTGGACCGCTGGGTTAGCAGCAGGGGTTCTCCTGCCCCGTCCCCGTCCTTGGTATTGAAATAGGCTACAATCTCCCGGAGGCTTCGGGCCTGCCCGGTCAGCTCCTCTGCGGTTGCCGCCAATTCCTCGGAATGGCTGGCATTCTGCTGGATCGTCCGGTCCAGCTGATCCACCGCCGTACTGATCTGACGCACCCCGGCGTCCTGCTCCCGGCTGGCATGGGAAATTTCCTGGATCAACTCGCTGGTCCTGGCAATCTGGGGCACCATCTTATCCAGTAACTCCCCGGCGCGTTCCGCAATGGCCACACTGGAACCCGAAAGATCCCCGATTTCCTCGGCTGCACGCTGACTCCTTTCCGCCAGCTTCCGGACCTCCGATGCCACCACGGCAAATCCCCTGCCCGACTCCCCCGCCCTCGCGGCTTCAATGGCAGCATTCAGGGCTAATAAATTAGTATTCCGGGCGATCTCTTCCACGATCTGGATACGCTCGGCAATGTTTTTCATCGCATCCAGGGTCTTTCGTACTGCATCTCCGCTCTGGGTGGCAATCTCGGCGCTACTCTTCGCAATGGTCTCGGTTTCCGTGGCATGCTCGGCGTTATGTTGGATGGATGCGCTCATCTCCTCCAGAGAACTGGAAACCTCTTCTGCAGCGCTGGCCTGGTTTACAGCACCTTCGCTGATCTCGTTCGCAGCCTCTGCTAGCTGGTGGCTCCCCGAATCCACCTCCCCGGTGGAATTCTGAATATCCTCAACGATCTGCCTCAGGCTGCTTACCATCTGCGCCAGAGAGTCCGTCAGGGTACCCACCTCATCGGAAAATCCCTGTTCCAACACTACGGTCAGGTCGCCCTGGGCAACGGAATTCGCGGCATCCATCGCCTTTGTCATGGGTTTAACTATGCTTTGGCGGATTGCAATGCTCAGGGGCAAGACCACCACCCCCAGGGCGACCAGCAAAATAATGCCGAGCTGCCACAGTATTCTCTGGATCACCTGGTTGATTGCATCCTCAATACCAAGCCGGGCGGCTTCGATATTGTCGATGTAGATCCCTGTACCGAGCCAGTAGGGGGTCCCGGGTACCATGGTAGCGTAGGAGAGTTTGGGCTGAACCCCGGCCCCGGGTTTCTCGAACTGGTACTCTACAAAATCTCCGCCCCGCTGGGCTGCCGCAGCCAGTTCCCGAACGTAGTAAACCCCGTCAGGATCGGTACGGTCCCCGATGTCTTGACCCTCCAAGGCCGGATTCGGGGGTAGGCCCACAACGGTGGTATTCTCATATAAGAAGTAGTATCCCGAATCATCGGTCTCAAAACGGAAGTCCCGGATGGCCTGACGCATCCGCTCATCACCCTCTTCCTGGGTAGCAGCTGATCCTGCTATGACCGCCAGGGCCTCGGCCATCCCATCAACGGCAATCTGCAGCTTCTGGCGCTGAAAATAGGTCATGGTCTCCGTCAGGGTGGTTGAGCTATTATCCCGGACGCTCCACAGTCCAACGAGGGCGGCAAAGCTCACCCCCAGGATGGCTGCAAAAAAGAGTACTATAAGCATCACCAACCGGCCGGCAATGCTCATCTTTCGTAGTAGGTTCATAGGTCGCTCCTGATTCTGGTTCTGTTTCTATACATCCAGTATAGAGCCTAATTGTGGTATGTAGGGAAAAAACAAGGGGATTTTTGAGTTATTCGACTTCGGCCAGGCTGTCTATCTCATGATCATCCTCAACCAGGGGAATATCCTTCCAGCGCCCGCTTCGGTACCGGAGGAACATTGCAATCCCCATGGTAAGAACAAACCCGATGAACATCAGCCAGACATGCATCGGATCCGCCCGGAACACCCGAATCATAAGCAAGGCTATGCCCGCCATGATCCAGTGCAGGACCCCGGATAGGACCATAACCCAGCGGGTATCCCCAGCACCCCGCAGCCCTCCGCTGAAAACCAGCTGGGTAATATCTGCCAGGGTATAGAGAGCAGCCAAGCGAATCATAACCTCAGCCAGGGCACGGACCCCCGCATCCTCACCCGCCATTCCCCCGGTAAAGGTACTCACCAGGGCTGGGGCGCCGAAGACGAAGAGCAGCGACATGATCCCTGCATACACATATCCGGTTTTTAGGGACAGAAAAATCGACTTTTTCGCCCCCTCGGGGTCCCCTGCCCCGACGTGCTGCCCTACCATGGCGGTAGTGGCAATGCCCAATCCCACCATAGGAATAAAGGCCACCATATCGTAGTTGAAGGTGATGGTTACCGCGGCAGCCACATCGGTCCCGTAGCTGTGCATGAGCTGGAGGAACACATTAAAGGCAAATACATTAATAAAAAGCTCGGCCCCGGCGGGCACCCCGAAGCGCAGCAGCTTCTTCATGAGCCTGCCCCGGATACGCCAGACCCCGGAGCTGCGGTGGTCCCGATACATCTGATGCTTCAGGTAGGCGATTCCCAGAAACAGGGTAATGGTCAGACTGCCCCCCAGGGTCCCCAAGGCGGCTCCTTCCATACCCATGGCAGGAATTCCGAAGGCACCGAAGACAAGTACGTAGTTTAAGGGGATGTTGATGGCCATACCCAGAATATTGGCCAGCATCACCACCCCGGTCTTCCCGATACCCAGGAAAAATCCCACAAAAACATTCCGCAGGAACAGGAACACCGACCCGTACATAAGGATGGTAAAGTACCGTGATTCCAAGGCGATCTGTACCGGACTATGCCCTGCCAGGGTAAAGGAATGCAGTACCAGGGGAATAAGCCCCAGAGCCAGGGGATAGAAGAACAGAGACAGCCAGAACCCCTGACCGATGGTCTGTACACAGGCGCCGTAGCGCCGGCTCCCGTAGAACTGGGCCACAATGGCGTTTACGTACCCCACGATTCCGGCAAAAAAGCTTCCGAACACAAAGGAGGAAAGGCCCCCGCTCATGGCGGCTGCTAGATGTTCCTTACCCAGCCAAGACAGGAACAGCCGGTCAACAAAGAGATTAACCGTCTCCGATGCCTGGGATACGATCATGGGAAAACCGATCCGTACCAACTTCCTGAAGGAAGGCGGATCAACGGAGTACTGTCTGTCTGTCATACTGTACCTCAAAGCCTAAGAAATGGTTTCTTAGTGCGCAAAAGCTTGTAACATTCCCAGCTCGCGACGCTATCTCTGGGACCGAAACCCAGGCAACCCCGCTATATCTGGTGTAGTTTACAATCTTTTGCGCACAATCAAATGGTTTGTGCGCAAACGGAATGAGCCTACCCCCAGCCCCGGGTGTAGAGTCTCTGCTTTACAGGAAACAATCCGTTTAACACACGGCCGAGCTGGTCTCGGCAGGAAGAAGCCCATTTAGCATATCCGTCCCGGATCTGGTCTGGGGACTGAATCCATGAACCGGAGGCATTCAAATCACCCTGACTATGGGAAATCATAGACTCCAAACCCTGCCGGTCCACCTCCAGATGGAATTGCAGTCCCAGAACCTTGCTGCCCAGCCGGAAGGCCTGTTCCCTGCAAGCCTTGCTTTGTACCAGATTTATGGCCCCCGAGGCAATACTGAACCGCTGTCCGTGCCAGTGCAAGACCTGTTGCTCCTTCATCTGGCCCCAGAGGTACCCGGACACGGGAAACCAGCCGATTTCAGGCTCCTCCATGGGCTGAACCTCAGCACCGAGACTGGCAGCAATAATCTGAGCTCCGAGACAGATTCCCAACACCGGAAGATGTTCCTGGATCGCCCGGCGGACAAGGATCATTTCCTGGGTCAACCAAGGATAGGTTTCGGTCTGATCAACATTCATTGGGCCGCCCATCAGAATGAGCCCCGAACTTTTAGCCAGCTCCGGGGATTCCGGCAGGGCTTGACCGTCAAAGACCCTGCGGATCTGCCAGGGATACCCAGCCTCCTCCAGGAGATCCGGAATGATCCCCGGTCCCTCAAAGTCAACATGCTGAATGATATATACCGTTCCTGAACCCTCAGTCATACCCATCCTCCTTAATATGACTCATGCCAGTATAGACCCGAAGTAGGGGCTTTGGTATAGTGGAATTTGCCATGATGAACCCGGAACAAAAACAGAAACTGAAGAACCGCCTGACCCGGATCCAGGGCCAGATCAACGGTATAAGCCGGATGATCGAAGATGACCGGTACTGTGTTGATATTCTTACCCAGACCCGGGCCATCACCGCTGCCCTGCGGGCGGTGGAGGATCAGGTCATGGAAAACCACCTGAACACCTGCGTCACCGATGCCATCCGGGGAGGTTCAAACCAGGATCGGCAGGAGAAGATCACAGAGGTACTTGAGGTGATGAAAAAATTCCGCAAACACGGGTAACCGGGGGTACCTGGTATGGTTCAGCTCTCATCCCTGTTTCTGACCCTGGCAATTCTTCTCTTTTCAAACCCGGACAGCCTAGCACCCCCTGCCCTCACTAACCGGCCCGCCAGCCTTATCCTGGGAAGCAGCACCATGGGAACACCCATCCAGGCAACCCGTTTTGGGAGGGGGCCTAAGGCACTGGTCCTATCCCACGGCATCCACGGTGCCTTCGAGGCTAACACCGTAGAGTTAGGAGAGTTTTTTCGCCTGTTTTTCAGCCTCTACCCCCCGCCCTCCCAGCTTTCGGTGTACATCATCCACAATCTGAATCCAGATTCCTTTGAGCTCTCCAAGAACCAGTGGAAGGGGGAGCGGGTTCTCAGCCGGTTTAACGCCCGCATGGTGGATCTCAACCGAAACTGGGAGAGCCAATCCTGGAAACCCAATGTGTCCTTCGCTGACTCATCATACCGGGGTATTGGCGGTCCTCGGCCCTTTTCGGAACCCGAGACCAGGGCTTTCCGGGATTTTTTGCTGGCCCTGCAGTCCCAGCATCCCGAGCTGTTGGTGGTGAACTACCACTCCTACCGGTTCTTAGAGGAGAAACCCGGCATCGTTCAGCCCGCATACAGCCCGGGACATGTTCCGGTACCCCAGGCCTTGGAGGCGGCCAATGATTATGTACGGTTTACCGATCTTGAGGTCATCACCGCTTGGGATGAATATGAGGTTCCCGGGGAGTTTCTGAGCTGGGCGGGCGAACAGGGCATTGCAGCCTTGGATGTAGAACTGGACAGCATCGAACCGCCGTGGCAGGCCCATCTTTCGGAGCATGTAAGCGGGGTCGGGCAGGTCATTCAGGGCTTTATTCAGGGTTACGGGCCGTAACCAGGGTTTGGGCCAGTTCCAGGGATTCTGCTGAGGATCCAGGGGTCTGGCGGGGGAAGAAGATGGTTACCAAAATTCCCCGGCCGCCCTTGGGGCGTGAGTCTATCCGGATGGATCCCCGCAGCGCTTGGGTTGTGAGGGTGTGAACGATGAACATCCCCAAACCGGTGTTCCCTCTGCCACGCCGGGTCGTAAAAAACGGCTCAAACACCCCTTGAAGTTCCTCGTGGGTCAATCCGCGCCCGTAGTCCCGGTAGCGGAATACCAGCCGCCCCTGGGAAGCATGGCGCAGACTCACCAAAATGCGAACCGGTTGATCTGGCTTGTAACCGTGTTCCAGGGTATTGCTCACCAACCGGCTCACAATCGCATCGAAGACCTCCGGATCACCGTACATGTCCAACCCCGGAGAACAACTCACCCGCAGATCCACCCGGCCGCGGTCCTGGGCTATTGACCGAATAATGGCATTCTCGATAACCCCCCGAATCATGAACCGGCGCTTGAGCTGGTTAGTCACGTCCGACGACAGGGACCGGAAATTCTCCATCAGGCCAACAATTCTATTCAGACTCTCGGTCATTCCCTCGGCTGCATTTCCGGCCTGGTCCAAGAACCGCGCAAGCTCACTCCGCCCCAATCGGTTCTCCTGGAACAGCTGGAGAATCTCGGTAATACGATCTCCAAGAAAGGTCGCTAGGGTCAATCCGGATCCAATCGGGGTATTGATCTCATGGGAGATTCCCGCGACCAACCGCCCGAGACCGGCGATTCGTTCCGCCCTATCCAGTTGTTCCCGGGTTGATTCTAAAATCCGCTGCCTTCGCAGGGCTTCTTCCACCATCCACAACCGTTTCATAACCCCAGCTACCTGAAGCCCAATGGTCTCGGGAATTCCCATAACCCGTACATCGGTCATACATACCAGATAGCCGTACACCTCATTCCCTACCCCCAGTGGCACCAGGACGGGGGCTGAGTTCCGGCCGTCGGATAAATCCTCCTCCTCGGGGAGCACCTGCCGGGGATCGATAAACTCCATGGAGTTGCCCGGGAATTGCTGTTGTGAAGGGCGTTCCGTTCCAGGATAGCGACGGTAGTCAGAAATAGAAACCGTCTCTGCGAGGTATATAGGCAGTTCCTGGGGTGATTCGTTGAGGACTTGCAGGAGATGATCGCGGTCTACAGGCTCGAGGGTCCGGCAGCACCAGAGCCGGCTGATCCCGGATTGATCCAAGAGCTGCCCCGCTTGGGAAAACAGGGCGTTTAAATCCTCCTGTTTGAAAAAGAGCTGATCCACCAAAATGCGGCTATGCTGCATATCCCGGATACTAATTTCTTCATGGAGCATTGCCCGCAGGCTCTCCACATCCTCTACACGCTGGGGATCATAGCCCCCGGGGCTAGCGGGCATGGACCCCCGGTAGACCGGATGGCTGGCCGCCACGGAAATCTCTTCGGCCTCACTGCCGTCCAGAAGGGTGAGCATATGCTCAGCAGCGAGCTGTCCCATTTCCCGGGCGGGATAATGCACGCTGGTTAATCCCCCCTGAAAGGCCCCGGCATACTCAAAATCATCGAAGCCGGCCACAGCTACATCCTCGGGAACCCGGAACCCCGCCTCCCGCAGCCGGGAGATAACCCCGAAGGCGGTAAGATCGTTGGCACAGAACACCAATCGCGGCAAGGGCTCAGTACTGTTGAGGAGGGCGTCCGCTGCCCGCTGTCCCCCGGGGCCGGTAAAATCACCCTGGACAATCTGATGATCAGCGGGCTCCATGGAAACCTCCCGCAGGGCATCCCGCCAACCTTGATACCGGTGCTGCGCCTCTTGGTTATCCTGAGGCCCAAGCACAAAGGCGCAGGGGCGGTTATGTAATTCTCCAGCCCACTTGGAGACTATTTCCCGGGTCAGATCGTGCATTCCTGTGTAGTTATCCGCCAAAATCGAAGGGACCCCTGGAAACGACATCCCGATACTAACCACGGGTCGCGGATACAGGGCGGCCATAAACCGGTGTATCTTCTTCGGACCGGAGGCGTACCCCAGGCCTCCGGAGTACACCAGGAACCCGTGAACATCTAACTGCCGAACCCGTTCATATATCCAGACGCCGGGTTCATCCTCATACCCCTGGGCAGAGAAATACCCGCCGGACACAACGATAGCCTGAATCCCAACCTTCTCCAGAGCACGAACCGCAGGAATACAAATCTCCTGATCAATTTTAAAGAGGAGGGTTGGTACAATGACGGCGACCCGAAGGGTATTTTTTGACATAGGTATCTGTTAAAAGACTAGATGGGGATTGCAAGTCTGTCAATAACGATTTTCACCGGGGCCGACCAGGATGGGGTTTGACACATGCATCCCTGCAACTAGGATAGACAATTCGCTTCCCTGGGTGTACAAAGAAGGGGGCTCAGTCAAAAACGGGTTCATCCTGCGCACTCAATAAATCATTTGACCGTCACATAGACCCGTGATACCCTAGTTTATTGGTAGTTCCAACTTACCTGATGTCCCGGATACCACCTGGAGTGTAACATGCTCATAAGCAAGCAGACCCAGAATAAGCTGAACATCTCCCGCATACTCCACCTCATCTGGAAGGAACAGGGCATCAGTCGTTCGGATATTGCCCGACGCCTAAGCTTGGATAAGTCTACCATTACCGACGCAACCCAGAAGCTCCTGGAAACGGGGGTCATTGAGGAATGGAAACAGGGAGAATCAAAACCTCGGGGAGGACGCCGCCCGACATACCTGCGGATTAAAAACGGCTTCGGTATTGTGGTTGGCATTGAGTTCCGGCCCGAATCCTACCGGGCTGTTTTCTGCGATCTCCGGGGTGACATACTGCACTCTTTCAGCGGCGTTCAAGAGGTGCAGTCGGGAACCATAACCCCCGCCCTCTCCGACCTCATCACAAACCTCTGCTCCCAGGCCCAAAACCTGAACCTTCCGGTCATCGCCATCGGCATAGGGCTGACCGGGATTGTAGATGTTCGGAAGGGTCGTATCTTATACTCCATTCCCTTCCAGATATACGAACCCCAAAACCTTGCCGAACAGCTGATAGAAATTCACCATCTGCCCATCCTGATAGAGAACGATGCCAATGCCTGCGCCTGGGCTGAATTGAACAACTCAGATTACAATAACCATGCCAATTTCTTAGCCCTCCTGGGGGAGATTCCCCCGGCCATACCCCTGGAGGAAACCACCCATGTGGACGCCTTCTCTGTGGGGATCGGCCTGGCCTTCGGCCGCCGGGTCTACCATGGTACCGATAACTTCGCCGGAGAATTCCGGAGCATCTTCTGGGCCGGTGAAACTGAGGGACAGTTCTCGGTAAGTAAGGCAGATCTCACCCGGTTCGCCAGCGATTCCCGGGTGCGGGAGCAGATCTTTTCCGAGCTGGCACGACAGATCGCCCTACTGGTGAACACCCTCAACCTGAACGGAATCTTTATCTGCGGTGGAATGGAACGCTATTCCTCGGAGTTCATCCCTCTGCTGGATCACTACATCAAAGAGAACTGGTCCTATGAAATGAGCATAGCCCGGGATCTACCCCTGCTGAACTCCAGCTACGGTGATCTTGCTGTGGCGGTGGGATCTGCTGCGGTTATTCTGGACACCTTGTTCGGCATCCCCGACTACCACCACGAGGACGGCGGGTTATCGGGACGCATCCGCGATCTAATCCTCGGTCATATGGCTCGGAGCTAATACGGTAAATTAAACAGTCCCGCCTTTATGATTCCATCACCCCCCCTAAAACCTTCGATAGTGCGCAAAAGCCTGTAACTTTTGACCCCGGCGACACCACCCATGGGTGGACTTATAGGTTGCACCGCTATATCTGGTGCCGTTTACAACCTTTTGCACACTATAACCATTTCATCCTCCAGAAATTGGCTATAGGGAAGCAAAAAAAGGACGTTCCCGCCCTGACGTAATTCACAGGGCATGGGAACGTCCAAAAAAGGCCGCTATACACCGAAGGTATGGTAACCGATCCAGGAAACCGCAGCCCCAGGAGGAGGCACGAGACTGCGGTTTATGGGGTTCAAGGAACCCGGAAACCCGAACTACGGAGCGTTCAGGCCGCCGGGGAACAACTTATCCCTTGATTGCACCCCCCACTACCCCCTGGGTAATCCGCTTATTGAAGGCAAAATAGACAATCATTGCCGGTGCGGCGGCGATAACCAGGGCAGCTAACTGCCAACCCAATTCCGTTCCTGTCAGACTGGAGAAGGAGTACACCCCGACAGGAAGTGATTTTGTCGTTTCAGAACTTGCAAGGACTAGAACCAGTAGGAACTCATTCCAAATTCCCAAGGCACTGATAATCCCTGCCGTCACGATAACCGGCGTGGTCATGGGCACGATAATGGATGTGAACATCTTCCACACCGAAGCACCGTCAATGTACGCCGATTCGATCAAACTATCCGGCAGACCCTTAATGAACTGGCTGGTCAACATGGTGGCCAGGGGTAATCCGAAGGCGGTGTACACCAGGATAATCCCTACCCTGGTATCCGTCAGTCCGATGGAGCTCAGCATGAGGTACAGGGGTATAATGACCGAGTTGATACTAATCAGGTATCCCACCCCCACCAAAGCTGTGACGGCATTGGATAACTTGGGCATTCCCAGTTTCGAAACCGCGAATCCGATCATCAATGCGAACAGAATAATAAGGAAGGTGGAAAGCCCGGCATACAACAGACTGTTCATGAACTTGAATCCCAATCCGCCTCGCTCAAAGGCATTGCTGTAGTTGTATAAAAACAGCTCCCAGCCGATCTTCCTCTCCATGGAACCATGGAGCTGGTCCCCGGTGATGATGTCGCCGGGTTGGATATTGGCGATTTCCTGGGGTAACTCCGACCGCAGGGGGTAGAATACAAAGAGTCTACGCCCGGGAGATATGCTGGTGGACTCCAGGATAACCCGGTCGTCAATGGTGTCCTTGAATTCAGCCGGAACGCGGACATTCAGGCTTAAAGGGATTACCCGGAATTTATGATCCCCGGCATTAAAGAGGGTACTGGGAAAAGCGAAGGTATCCCTTGTCAGCTCTTCGTTAGATTTAAAGGAAGAGTATCCCATCCAAAACAGCGGCAGGATGGTTATGGCTGCCCAGAGGATGAAGATCGTATAGGACAAAACCTGGCTGATAACCTGTCCGGGGGAAACCTTCCTAACCTTTTTTGGTTGAACCAAACTTACTTCACTCATGGTTTAATACTCCTCCCCGGCGTTCATTTTTTTAGCTATCCAGTTGCTCAGGCCGATCATCACCACGCTGATTACCACGATGGCATTAGAAATGGCCGATCCGTAAGCGAAACGCAGCGGATTTGTGTAATCCTGGAAGGCCGTCTGGTACATATAAATGGGCAGTACCATGGCGTTATTTCTCTGTAATCCCTGGGTTGTAATGGAGAAGATCAACTCAAACCCCTTCAAGGACCCCGCAATAGCCAGTATGGCAGATACAAGAATGGTACCGGAAAGCAGGGGCACAATAACCCGGGTAAATATTTGCGGCTCAGTGGCACCGTCGATCATGGCAGCTTCAATCATACCGGTATCGATCTTCTGAAGGTTTGCCAGGAAAATAACCATGTAGAATCCGGTGTACACCCAAATCAGGGCAAACCCGATGGGTATCATGACAGTTTCTGCCCTCAACATGAGGGTAAACTGGGCAGTCGGGTCTCCTGTGAGCAGCTGTAACAGCATTGCCACCGGTCCATCCGCCTGGAACATCCGCTTCCACAAAATACCAATAACAATCATGGATAAGAAGTGGGGCAGAAAGACCATGGACTGGAAGAAACCCCTTGCCTTCACCTTCTCCCGGAAGAGGATGTAGGCAAGAATAAAACCAATGGGAATCTGACCAAAGACCGATACCGCCACTACGATCAGGTTGTTTTTCAATGCGTGCCAAAACCATGGGTCTGAGAGCATTTGTTTATACAGATCAAACCCCACATAGCTCCATTCGCCGCTGGCGTTGGGGTTAAAATTAGTAAAACTGAGCCACACGGAATACACAATTGGATAGGCGACAATCAACAGGTAGATGGCGAGTCCGGGAACCACCATCCAGATAAAGGCTGCCAGATTTCTCTTTTTTTGCACGTTTTAACTCCTAAAAAATACCCCGGGAAGGGGTACCGGATTTACTTCTATTGTAAACCCGGATCCCTTCCCGGACCAACACTTGAAACTCTAGTTGTTCAGCAGACCTTGAACTTCTTGAGCAACTGCCTGTGGGGTAGATGCACCAGAAGCGATCTTCTGCATACCAGCGTTCAGAGCGTCGTTAGCGGCTCCGGCAAGGAAGGCGTCGATAACGTCGGTGTTCAGAGCAGTCTGAGCAAGCTGAACCTTCTGCTTGTTGATGGTAGCCAGTTCATCGGGTACTACGAAGTCTTTGAGAATCGGAGCAACGATGGCACCATCCAACAGTCTCTGGGTGGTTTCTTCGTGGCTGTAGAAGTACCGGAGGAACTTCAGAGCAGCATCACGTACGGCAGGATCGGATGCACCGTCTTTGGTAAGACCGTAACCAACCTGGATTGCAGCAGCTACAGAACCAGCGGTAGCAGCTTTTTCTCCGGGCAGCTTGGGTAAGGGCAGAAGCAGGGTGTTTTCAGCAACTTCAGGAGAAGAGGTAGCGATATCACCGGCAACCCACTGACCCTGGATCATGGCAAGAGCCTGACCGTTGGCGTAGTTAGCAATGTTCTGACCGTAGTCTACCAGGACAGCGTTCTCGGAGAGTACACCGTCGGAAACTGCGCGGTCGATGAAGGCCAGGGAGTCCACGAATACCTTGTCGGTGAAGCTATTCTGACCGGCAACAGCCTTGCTTACCCACTGGGGATCGCCGGACATACGAGCGATAACTGCTGACATGAAGCAGCTTCCCCATGCCCAACCGTCGGCACCGTCGATGGACCATACATCAAGTCCAGCTTCCCGGGCTGCAGGTACAAGGGCTACCCACTCTTGGTAGGTGCTGGGTACTTCATAGCCGAGATCGTTGATCAATGCTTCGTTTACAAACAGAACGGTGGTGATGTTACTTGTTCCCAGGGGAATTTCGTAGATCTCTCCGTTGGGTCCCATGGGGGGAATCAGGTTCATGTCGTAGTAAGCGGGATCAATCCATGGGGTGTGGTCAACCTGCTGGCCGGCTTCCTTCCAGGGAGCTCCCCAGCGAGCATCAGCACCCATGTACGCCAGATCGGGTACATCGTTGGCTGCGAGACGGGCAGTTACCTTCTGGTGATATGCTTCATCATAGAGAAGCTCATACTGAATGTCGATGTTGGGGTTGGCTGCCTCAAACTCATCTACAATCCGCTGCCAGTTAACACCCTCGGCATTGGAGTTGTTACCGTAAGCCATGGTATTTACCACAACCTTACCGCTACCGGAGCTGGCAGCTTCCTGGTCGCCGCCGGCAAATACCAGTCCGGCTACCGCGAGAAGAGCAATTGCGAACATTGCTATTCTTCGAATCTTCATACGTACCTCCTTACAGATACCTGAGCGCCCACAGAATTGGTTTTATGGACGCCCGTTTTGCCTTGTTTTCGCCGTCAGTACATCAATGACGGCTTATTAATTGGAGTTTCCAATTAACTATACTTTAGGATTACCATGGCCTGGGTGAGTTGTCAAACAAAACTTTCGGTTTTTTTGGCCTAAACCGGTTTTTTTTACAGGCCGTCCTCATGATACTGGATCTTGTTCGCCAGCTGGATAATCTGGAACCGGTCCTGAACCTCCAGCTTGGAGTAAATAATGCTCACATGGTTACGCACCGTCTGTTCGGCGATACAGAGCTTCTCAGCAATCTGTTCGTTATCGTACCCCGTGGCGATGAGGGCAAAAATTTCCCGCTCCCGCTTGGTAAGGCTGTCGAACCATTCGAAGCGCTCGGCGATTTTTTGCATGGTAGGCCGGGTGTCGTCGTGCAGGCCCTGGATTAATTTAGTGGCGATCTGGGGAGAAATCTGCATAACCCCGCTTCGCAGGGCCCTGATGCTGGCGATGAGCTCCGTGGGTGAAATATCTTTTAATAGATAGCCCGAGGCGCCGTGGCGCAGGGCCTGGGACACATACTCATCCTGATCGTAGGTGGAAAGCATGATAACCCGCATATCCTGGTGTTTGCGAAGCAATGCCTTGGTTGCCTCAACGCCGTTCATCACCGGCATATGCACATCCATGAGTACGATCTGCGGCTTGAGCTCCAAGGCCATGGTCAGAGCCTCCTTGCCGTTTCCGGCAATCCCCACCACCTCCAGATCCTCGGCGTAGTTGGTAATAAAGGTTTTCAGGCTTTCGGCGAACAAATGCTGATCATCCACAATGAGGATGGAACTCTTCGGCTCGGAACTACTCATGCTCTCTCCAGTGTAATCCAGGCATTAGGTATTTGCAAAACTGTCCATGGAAGGTTCCAGATGCTGGCCGGGTTTTCGGGCCCGGTAGGTACTTCCTTGTTGTTCCAGGGGGATTCGAATGGTCAGGGTAAAGCCGCCTTCCGGGGCGTTCCCGGCTTTGATGCTGCCTCCCATCTCTTTAAGCCGTTCTTCCATACCCGCCAAACCGATACCCTTGGTAATCTCCTTGGCTCCCGCGCCATTATCATGAATGGTGATTATAAGATGCTCCTCATGAATCCAGAACTGCATTCCCACCTCCGTCGCCTTTCCATGGCGGATGGCGTTGGTCAGGGATTCCTGAACGATCCGGTAGAGGCTGCGGTTTAACTCGGTATCAAAGCTCAGGGGCAGATTGCCGAAGGATAGCTCCACCCGGGTACCTGTGACCTGTTGGAACACCCCGGCGATCTTATAGATCATCCGCAGACCCTTGTCGCCGTAGGGATCAACCTCCCGAAGGCGGCGCAGGGCCGTCCGTGTTTCCCGCAGCCCTTCCTGAGCCTGTTTTCGGGCAGTCATGAGGGTGGCGTGAACCCGGGAAATATCCGCATCTGGTCCGAGGCTCATGGTGGCATCCATCATGGCAATCAGGTTGGTGAAGATGTATCCGGAAATATCGTGGATCTCCCGGCTGATGCGCCGGCGCTCCCGTTCCGCAGATTGTTCATCCGCCCGGCGGGCATAGCTTTGCAGACTCAGGTTGAACTCGCTCAGGCGTTGCAGATTCGTTTCCTGCTGGTCTGTCAGTCTTTTTATGAAGTTGTACCGGCGAAGAAGTCCCCCCGCCAGAACGGAAAGCATGAGAATCACCCCGAGAAGAATCCCGAACCCCGCCCCCCCGGACCACAAGCCCGGTACTCCAGGGGATGCAACCAGCAGATTCCTTCCGAAAATCCCGTCCAACCCGCCGGGAAGACCGCCCAGCACCAGGGCCGCCGTCCCCAATAGAAACCCCCAGGGCTGGGCCGTGCAGACTCCGGCATCCACCAAAAAAATCCCCAGAAGTACGGCGGTAACCTCCAGGGCATCTGCCAGGGTATAAGCCAAGAGCACCACCAGAACCAGCCGCAGGGCTAAAACAGCCCTCAATACCGAGGCGCGCCGTATGAACCCGAGGCTTAACCCGGCGACCAGGTTTACCCCGCCGAACCCCGCCATGGTCCCCCAGAAGTACTCCGCCGCCGATGCATCCTGAAACCGGAGAAACAGCACAACCCCGACACCGAGATTGCCCAGCAGATGAACCAGGAATAGGATCCCAGGCAGCAGAGGACTGGCCTGATAAAGAATGGACCGGCCGAACATACCCTTCAACACCCCTTTATTATCACCACCCCGGTGCTAAAACACAACCGTAGTGTGCAAAAGGTTGTAAACTACGCCATATGTAGCGGAGCAATCCGAGATTTTACCCAGGGGTAGTGGGGCCGAGGTGAAACGTTACAACCTTTTGCGCACTACCGAATTCAACCCGAGAGCGCGGACCCTAGAACCCCGCAACCCTACACCCGGCTGCCCACCAGGTTTCCCGACTCGTAACGCCTCAGACCCCGGTGAAAGACCCATGCGCCGAGCAAAAAATACCCCAAACACCCCGCACTGATGGGTACCACCATAGCCCAGTTTAGCTCCAGGAATGCCTGCCGGGGCAGGTACACCACAAACCCCGCGGGAATGAGGGAGTAAAACAACCACCGCATCCCCGACCCGAAGATACCCTCGGGATACAGAGAGGCGGTCAGGAGCAGCTCACAGAGACTGCGCCCCAGGGTGCGGGCATTTCCCAGGAAAAAATTCAGACTCTCCGCCATGGAGAACACCCCGGCAAAAACCAGGGACCCCGAAAGCACCAACACCAACCCGAGGCCGTAGCGGCTGATTCCCGGTAATCCCCAGGGCCCGGCAGCAAAAGCCAGCACCACCAAGGAGAACAGCAGGTCTCCCCAGGCCGAGACAATCGACCGGCTGGTCAGCAAGTTTAGGTACACCCCCTTGGGTTGGAGCAGATACACATCTAAATCACCATTACGAATGATCTCCCCCAGATAACTGATATTCCCGAACAGAATATGCGCCAGCCCGAAGGCTCCGCTGGTAACCCCCCAGAGAAATAGAATATCCGAAAACCCGTAGCCCGCCAGAGGCCCGGTGCGTCCCAACAACACATCCCAGAACACCAAAAACGCCAGATTGTTGAGCACCATGCCGAAGACCTGGAGCAGGAAATTGCCCCGGTACTCCATGGCCCCCTTCAGATTCAGCCCCAGGGACTTGCGGAAAAGCCGCAGATAGGCCCTCATAGACACCCCGTTCCTGCCTTCGGGGTTAGGGTGATTTTCATGCCTCTGGTTCATACGCTATCCTCCGTTTAATGCAACCCGCCGGCTGCCCGCCCGGAACAGGCCCAGACAGATCAGCCCCGAAACCACAACCCATCCCGCCTGAGCTGCCAAGAGCCCCAGCATCCGCTCCTCCATTCCCGGCTGGTACACTCCCAACGCCCAGCCCGGCACATAGGCCATAGCCGGGAAGGGTGTCCACCAGGCAGCCTGGGACAGCCATTGGGGCAGAAACTCCAGGGGCACCAGGGTTCCCAGGATCAACGCGAGCTTCTGATAGATCCAATAGAAGGCCCGGTTCTCCTCCAGCCAAAAGGCCGTGAGCCCCAGGGCAGTCTGGCTAAAAAAGGCGACGAACCCGGATAAGACCAGGGCCGCAGCCGTAAACCCGCCCTTAGCAAGCCAGACCAGCCCTGGATGCATGGGCGAGCAGCAGTCGGAGACTGCGACCAGCCCCGGAGTTCCAAACTGCAGTCCCGTTATGCCCAGGGCAATGACCACCCCCAGGACTGCCAAGTACAAGACCTGGACCATAGCAGGCACCAGGAGCTGGGCAGCCTGGTAGCCCAGATAGCTGTAGGGTCGCCCCAAGGCATAGGCAATCTGGCCGGATTTAACCTCCTGAGCCTGGGTAAAAAACATCCGCCCGAAGCCGAACACCGCCAGCTCCGCAGCCAGGAAGTACCAAACCAGACTATACCGGGTGTATCCCGCCAGGGACTCACCGGGGGGAACCGCAGCACCGTAGAGCTGACTGAAGACGAATACAAAGATGGCAAAGGTGATCCCGGGCCCAAAGAACTCCCCGGGATACATCAGAGTGTTTTTCAGACTCACCAGGCCTACCTTGTTATATTTTGCCAATTTAGAGAGGCCGCGTAAGGGCTGCATGGCCTTCCTCCTCGTTCCGGCTCCGGTAAATATCGGCAATCAGGGTCTCCAGGGGTTCATCTTCAATGGTGATGTCTTCCACAGGCCCCAGGGCGGTCAGATGCCCCACCACGTCACGAACGGGAATCCGGCGGGTATCGACCTCAAACCGCGCACTGGATTCGGTACGTTTCACCGCCTCGAGGCCGGGTACCCGGATATCCAGGGGTCGGGAATAGCGTACCCCGACGATCTTTTTACCCATGGTCTGGTGCTTCAGGGTTTTGATGCTCTCATCGATGATGATGGTACCGTGATGGATAATAACCGCCCGGCGGCAGATTTTTTCCATATCTCCGATATCGTGGCTGGTTAAAAGAATGGTGGTATTGTGTTCCTTGTTCAGGGTGGATAAGAGGGTTCTGATTTCCTGCTTCACCACCACATCCAAGCCGATAGTGGGCTCGTCTAAAAAGAGGATCTCGGGCTGATGGATAAGGCTTGCAGCGATTTCGCAGCGCAGCCGCTGGCCCAAACTGAGTTTCCGTACCGGGGTATCAATAAAATCACCCAGGTCAAAAACCTCCCGCAGCTCTCCGATCCGCCTGGCAAGCACCTTGGGCTCCACCTCGTACACAGCCCCCAGGAGCTCGAAGCTGTCCGAGGCAGGCAGGTGGTACCAGAGCTGGCTCTTCTGGCCGAATACCGAGCCGATCCGGAAGGCAAGCTGCATCCGCTGACACTGGGGATCCAAGCCCAATACTCGAATATCCCCCCCGCTGGGCCGGAGGATGCCCGTGAGCATTTTAATTGTGGTGGATTTCCCGGCGCCGTTGGGCCCCAGAAATGCCAGAAACTCTCCCCGGGGAATCTCCAGGTCGATACCCCGCACCGCCCTCACCTCCCGGTACTCGGGCTTAAATAGACCCCGCACCTGGGCTGCAGCCCCTTTGGGCGGAACCCGTGTCCGGTAGGTTTTAGTTAACTGATGAATTTGAATTGCCGCTTCGTGGATATGATCCATGGGGCCCCCTCTTCAAACGGGGCCTCCCGGGGGAAGGAGCTGTAGATGCGCGGCGCGATTCCAGCCTGAGGAGGGCGATTGTAACGCCTCAAACCCCTTCGCCAGGGAGACCCGTAAGAACGAGACTCCCTCCCCGGGCTTTTCTCCCAGGGGTGTACCGCCCGACGGACGGTTGGCACCGCTCGGACCGTTCAGTTTCACCCCTATGGCAAAACCAGGAACCCTAGGCGCCCTCTCGCATTCAGCTTATCGGGAGAATAGCCCATGGTGGAGGTTTTTGCAAGGGTGGACGACCTAATAGTTACGAAGATAGTGTGCAAAAGGTCCTCACTTCCCAAGAGTTACCAAGTTCTTCTGCTCTCCGGACCCTGGAGTAGTGTTGCTCTAGGGCATCGCTACAGCCTTTTGTGCCCCGCCGTTACCGAAGGGCTTGGGGATTAAAAAACCTGGCGGGTATGACTCCAGGGAACGAAACTTCTTCCACGGTCAGCCGGGTAGTCCTCCGGGATCGGGTATCCTCCATAATAGCATTGCTGGGTAACACCTCCCCCTGGACGACCTGGATTTCCTGAACCCGGTAGGTTTTAACCCGGTTACCCGAGGACTCATACACATCGAATCCATAGATTAGCCCCGACTGCTCTCCCTTATAATACCGGCGCAGACCGTCCGGGGATTCGAAGAACTTGAAGCTCTCAGCCTGGTACGTCTGCAAGTGAGAAAACTCCGGGGGCAGAGCGGCTGATTCCTTGGGTACAGGATTCAGAACGGGAAGAATGATGTCCGTATTCTCCACTGCAGAGCTAAAAAGCGCCTCACCCTGGGAGCTTTGAGGCAGTCGTCGCAACCCCGAACTTGTCCTGACCCATTGCTCGGGCTGCCCAGCCTGGCGACCGAGGCTGAGGAACTGCAGATTACGGAGAAAGGTTGGGTTTTCTACCCGGGTGTATACATCCGTTATTCCTGCCTCGGTTCTGCTGTACAGCACTACGGTGCGATTGGTCTCCCTCCCCGCTTCCATGGTGGAGAATTCAATAGAGAGCTGGATAAACGGTCTCGTACCAAAAAGCGCTTCCTGGGAATACCCTAAGGCGCCATAGACTATTAAAATAGTAATCATTACTAATAATAATTTTTTCACATTATTGCTCCTAAATCTCTACAATAACCAACAGGCTGTGGTATACTCAAATATTATACCCTCGCTGGTATTACACATTCTACACAAGGAGCTAAGAATGAACAGAAGAACTTCAGTAGTACTCTCATTCTTATTCATTGCTTTGGCGCTGGTCTTTACCGCCTGCCCGCTGGAGCCATTCCCAGAACCCGATCCCACCGAGGATCCTACCGAAAATCCAACAGAGCCAAGTCTAACAGCCTACCAGGCTCAGGTGGTTAAGACTCTGACCCAAAATCTGACCCCTACCCTTACGGAAGCCCAGGTTTCTGTTCTTTCTGAGGCAGGTCAAGCAGCTTTGCTTTCTGAGGATCTATCCGGAAGCAACGATCCGGATCTGGTCATTCCCACGGCCTTGGATGCCATATTAGGCAGCCAGGGACTGGGTTCGAATAGCCTCGGGGCTGGCCAATCCGCTATAGAAGCCGCCCACGGCATTATTGCGGAAAACAGTATGGTAGCGGCAGCCCTTGAACCATCGAATTTTCTGGGGAACCGGATTGGCAGCCGTTCAGCCGCTGCAGTCCGCCCTCCTATGCGGGCCATCACTGGGGACCTAAACAACCTCTTCAAAGAGATTGCAAAGAAAGTTCATGCCAGCCTGAATACCCTCCCTCTGGACGATGCTGCTGAAGAACGGGCGGCCGCCCAAGCCTCCGACGGCATGGTTACCATTCTGGGCGACAACGGTCTGGCCCTGAACACAGCCCAAATGCAGGAAGTAGTAGAGAATCTTGCTCAGGGAATGTTAGAGGGAATTGCAGCCATCTCCAACAACGCGAGTCCCGGACAGGTTCAAAAACTCATCAAGCAAACAGTACGGGCAGCCAGCGCTGCTGTAGGATCCATCGATAACAGCGACCTGGAAACCGACGGCAAACAAAACGGCCTCCTGGTCAAGGCCATTTCTCGGGGCGCCAGCAGAGGAAACCAGAATTTTACTGGGGTTCCAACTGATTCGGTTACCTCGGAAATTGCCAAGGGAGCCGCTTCCGGCTCTGCGGCCATCTCCCGGGCGGGAGGACGACAGAACATCCTGATAAGTACCCAGGAAATAATCGGCCAGGTTGCATCGGGTATCTCCGAGGTCATGGCCAATACCTCCACCACCGCCCAGACTATTTTGAAAACCACCATTGCCGCAGTGGCCACTGTTATCGCTGAAGAACCCGGTGCCATCGGTGAGTCCCTATCAGATATATCCCAGACGGTTTCCACCAAGGTTTCCGAGGCTGTATCCAAGGTCATCAACGTCCCGGTAACCGACCTAGTGGAAGCAGCAAAAACAGCGTTGAAGGAAGCCGATCCCACCATTAATACAGACTCCCTAGATACCCTTCTGGTGGAGAGTGTAAACAGCGGGGTTGCATTGGCCCAAAACCATGCTCCTACGGTGAGTATCACACCCCCCTCGGCCCAATTTATAACCGGCGAGACTGTTTCTGTGAGCGCCACTATTTCAGATGTAGACGGGAACGACCTTCAGGTCCGCTGGAGTCTGACTGCCTATCCGGGGGTTGTACCGCCGGTTCTGAGCTACCCCGACGGGGGAAGCGTATCCTTCCTGGCTACCAAGGAGGGAACCTACACCCTCCAGCTCATGGTCACCGACGGAATGGCTGATCCGGTGTACGCCTCCACATCATTTTCTGTTGCAGAGGATCCGAATCCCTCACCCTTGGATGAAACTGGTATCGATCAGGCCTGGGACAGCATTATCGGACACCTCCGGTACAATGTTTCAGGAGAATCCCAGGATACGTGGGTATTCCCCGATATCGCCGCCGCCCTGAGCGAGCTGGATTCCCTCCTAATTACCAATCCCGAGGTCGGTAAAGCCGCAGCCCTCAAGGCCCTGCTAACCCTGACCACGGTGTTTGTGGATCCCAATACCCAGGAACTTCTAGAGCAGTTCGGGGTGCAGAACTATCCCACAACCATGGCCGGACTGACCGGGTATGTAAAAACGGTTGTTTTTGAAGCTGCCACCATGGCAAATCCGATAACAGGTTTCGCCATCGACGGCCAGTCCGATCTGGACGGGGATGGTGTAGTGGACTTCGAAGAACAGTTCATCGCCTTCCTGAAGAACGCCCGGTCCAACTCCATGCCCACCGCAGCTGTTAGTTCTCTATCCAAGGCCTTGGGAACTACCCTGGCAGCAGTTACCGAGACACTGGACAGCTTCTCCACCGATCAACTGGCTGACAATCCTGCCTACACCATCGCCATCAGCTACGACTGGGTTTTTGCCACCGCCGATGAGGCCCTGAACTCGGGCTGGCCATCCATGGACGGGCAGACCCCCATGGACTTTGTCCTGGGCATCCCCGAACTGCAGCTGCTCCAGGCCCAGCTGGAGATCCTCAATAGCATGGTTACCATGACCAGAGCATACAGGCTCGGCATCAACCGTTCAGCCTACCAGGCATACCTGGATTACTTCCGTGCCGAACAGGAACAGTTCATCCTGCCCGAGGGGAGCCAGGCTCCGGACCCCTACGATTACCTGGATTCCATCGGACAGAGCCCCTTTACCGCCGAGTCCTTTACCCTGAGTTCCACCGGGTTAGCGGATCTTGCCCTGGCGAAGAACCTTCTCGTCTCAGCCTTCCAAAAGGTTGAATCAGCCATGGCGGCCTTGGCTCAACGCAGCTCGGCCGACGGGGATGCCTACACCGTGCAACCCGACTCGGTGTTCTTGAGCATGATTGACTCAACATACACCCCCCAGGACTTCACGAATATGTTTACCAGCCACTCCATCCTGGGTAAGAAGGTAGCTGCCAGCCTTGTGAATCCCGATACCGGACTAGCAGTACCTGCGGAACTGTTCACATCCTTCGAGGATTACAGCTGGAAATCCCAGGACTGGGAAACCGGGGAGTATTATACGAGCGAAAGTACCGTGTACAGCCTCCCCAGGGGAGAGACGGCGGCCTACAGCTACTACGCCGATGAAAGCAACTGGCCAACCGCTCCTGAATGGGCTACCTCGACAGGTACTTTTTATGATTCCGACGGATCAGTAACCGGTGGATCTGAGTATACTTTTTTACACACCCCCTACATCTTTCCGGGGAAATACTTTGAGGCACCCTTCAGCGGCCTGTCGGCCTTCTTCGAGCTGGATGTGAACCTTGAACCCCTCTTCTACACCTTCGATGAGGGTAGCCAAACCTGGATCCAAGAAACCGGGACCTTTGATCCTGCCAAGAGCTACTACACCCGGATGCCCGACGCAAGTTTCGGGGGAGCCCTAACCTATGGTGACTTTGTAGATCCGTCCCTACCTGAAGGCAGTCAGTACGTTGTTCAAGAAAACGGAAAGATCCGGATCTATTCCTGGAGCTCGGATTCTTCAACTGGGAACAGTATGACCCCCCAGGGTGAAGAGTTTAAAGTCGGCATAGATCGTTACCGATCCACGGGCAGCTACTTCCTCTCCCCGAGAACGCTCCCCCAACGGGTAGTTCTCGCCGGATTTGATGACTCCGGACGCTTCACCGATCTAGCTGCCTACCTATCCCTCTCCGGACTCGACGGATATGCAGGCGGGCGGTATGAGATACTCAACAGCTCCAACTACAGTATTAATGACGCCATGGGGATGATTGAGAACGGCCAGGCAGAGCTGGTGGTAATTCCCCGGGGTCAGAACACCGCTACAATCCGGTATCAATGGGAGATATTCAATTCTGAAACGCCGATTGAAGTAGAGCATACCATCGCAACTACAGAACTAGGTACGGAGTACAGTTTCGATCCTTCGGTCGTATGGAAAATTTCAACATCCACGGCTTGGGTCCCCGATCTGGGAACCACCACCCCCTACTTCAGCGGGTCTCCCTCGAGTATTCAGCCCTACATGAACACCTTGTTGACCTCTGATACGGGCTACTGGGGGGAACTACCCGTACAGTGGGACGATCTGGATATGTCATTGCCCGCCGAGGCCATTACCCTGGTACTGCCCCCTGAGACATCCCCCAACTACCAGTACATTATCGACAAGCTGCCCAACCTCGGTGATGCAACCTGGGTAGAAGATATGGGCATCACTCTCGTACACGCAAGCTCTGCTTCCGAAGTGTATGCCCATGCAATAACCCTGGAAGGGGCAAGCGCAGTGGTCAATATGGGGTATCGATCTGTAAATCTGCAGTTTTACACCGATTTTCCACAAACCTATGAAGGCGACTGGGATGAGGCATACTATCGAACCCTGGGGGTTCATGCCGAGGAGTATACGGTATTCGGCGGGTATCCCTATCCCGTTGCGGATGACTTGGATGACTACCTAAGAACCGATGCCTACGGCTTTGAGGAATAGGCAGATAGTGCTGATATAACGTCAGTAATTCTAAGCCCGGGGTTTTGGCCCCGGGCTTTTTTTAGCGCATCACGGGGTAAAGATGGTTTTTTGCAGGTAGTCCTGGAGGATTCGGGCGATGGCGTGGGAGGCGTTTTTGAACTCCATGGCCTCCAGGCGGGTTTTAGCATCGTCCAGGATGTGGGGGTTTTTTAGGATCTTTTTGAGGTGACGGACAAAACCCCGGGGTGAGGGGGTGAACCAGCCTACCTTCTGGCGCTGAACAAAGCGGATGTTCTCCCATTCGTGGCCGGCTACGAAGTCAAAGAGAAAGACGGGTTTTTTAAGAAAGACCGCTTCAAACACACTGGCCGGTCCTGCCTTGGCAGCCACCACATCCGAGACTGCTATTAGCTCGTTCATATTGGATACGAATCCCAGGGGTATGAGGTTCAGGGTTCGACAGGACGGCTGCCAGGTGTGCAACTCGGCCTTCAGCTCCTCATTTTTCGCACAGATTACCAGGGCGTTCAGGGGAAGGTCTGCCTTAACCAGGGCTTTGGCAAAGGCCCGGAGCTTGCCCTGCCCTTCTGCACCGGAGCTGATGATCAGGGTCGGTTTGGTATCCTGGATGCCCAGATCCTTCTTAAGAGCAGTCAAATCACCGGGAATATCAAAAAAACTGGGGCGGACCGGATAGCCGGCCAGAATCACCTGATCAGCGCTCATACCCCGATGTACGGCGCGGTCCCGGACACGTTCGGAACCTACCACCATGAGATCAACCTCGGGCCAGAACCCGGTGGAGGTCAGGTGGAAGGGTTCGACAAAAAAATGCACGATGGGGAAGGTCAGATCGGGATTCCGGCGTTTGGCCTCGATCGCCACGGCTGCATTCAGAAAATGGGTGGCCACGAACATATCCACGGGGTTCTCCAGGAACCACTTCTCCGCAGCATCCACGAACTGCTCGGCCCATTTCAGGACGCCGAAGCGCATGATGGCTCCGAAAAAATCCTGAAGGGCGTAGCCGACCCGGGTAAGCAGGGGTTTACGAAGCATGTTCTGCCACATCTTTTTATGTTCGGCATCAAAATGCAGAGCACCCACCGCCCGGGCGAAATCCAGTACCTGTATATCGTAAGTATCTTGACTCTGAAGCTGTAAGCTCTCAGCAATTGCCAGGGCGGTACTCTTATGGCCGCCGCCCGCCTCGATCATCGCGAAAATGATCTTTTTTTTCATGGTATCCTCGAGACCCTATTCCCCGAAGGGAATTCTGGTTGGTATTGCAGATCACCGGGTGTACGGGAATGTACCATCCCGATCATCTCAATGGACAAAAGATAGTACCAATGCAAGATCGGGGTCAAATAGAATTATCCCGATCCCATGGAACTGGGTTCCCCGGATTGTTGCTTGTAACAATACGCCGGGACCGGGATGTTACCCCGATTCTCTATTGGTATACCAGTGTTCGGTTAAAATCTGATGATTTCAAAAAAAACAGCGGCTTTTTCCGATTTTCGGGGGTAATAGGGCAACCGGCGGGAATTTGCACCGATTAGTGCAATAGGCAGGCACCCCAGCTCGGGAACCCGGGATTTCCACCGGGACGGGTTTTTGGCTTCGGGCACCGGATTATGATTATAACACCAATGCAATATCCAGCCGGGCTGTGAAAAACCGGGAATAGTATGCCAGGGGATGGGCGTCATGGGCAAAGATGAAGGGAATGGAGAGAAGCACCTCGAGCCCTTCTGGGCCGGTGTAGCCGATCTGGGCTAGGGCTGCGGCTCCCTGTACCTCGGGGTAGCGGGTAAGATCATACAAGCTGCCGGCCCGCATGATGAATCCCCGGGGAGAGGTGTAGTCCGCGGCAATCATGAGGGTACGGGAGAAATCAGGTATATCAACCTGCTCGGGGTCGCCGAAATAGTGGAATAGCCCTAGTTCCCCGGTAATCCAGAATCCGGGCCAGGGGGTGTTCCAAAGGAATCCGCCCGCATGGGTTAACTGGGCTGCTTGCACAACCTCGGTTTCCAAGCGAAGGAGGGTTTCATCAAGTACCGGCTCGGATACCCGTAAGGCATTGGGGCTCATGGATCCCTCCCAGTACACCTGGAGCGCGCCATGGGTAAGACGGAATCCGGTGTCGATAAAATCAGCGCGGTGAAGGTATTGGGTCAGGTTCACCTTGGGCTGGTTTGGGTTTGAGATATCCAGAGCCGGACGGTACTGAAAACGGTTGTTCCAGCCGGAATACCACCTGAGGAACCATTCCAGATCCCGGTACCGGGTGGACAGGTCCAGTCCGAAGGAAAGATCATCGGAATGAATCCGGGGATCGCTGTAGGAGTATTCCTGGTCATGGAACTCAGGTTCGGGTTGGTACACGACTAATAGATTCGGTGCATCGAATTCCTCCCGATACCTATCAAACTGGTCGGCAGGGTACCAGGGCGAATCGATGGAAGGCCGGAAAGCCGGGGGGCGCAGGGGATCCACCCAGAGCCTGACGGTCAGGGGGCCATGGTACAGATCGGTACCGATACGGAGCCGGGGGAAAAGTGTCTCGGCGTTCCCGGACAGTAGGGCATCCATGCCCTGGCGGGTGATGTCGGTGTACTTATTATGAACAGCCGGTTGGGTACCGGAGCTATAAAACCCCGAATCCTGACCGTATTCGAGCCAGAAGGCAGTAAAATCACCTAGAAAAAGGGTTCCAAGGGTTCGGGACAGGCTAAGCTGGGGCATGGTTGAGCCTTGGTAGGTAACCTTGTTATTTACCGGATTGTACTGAAGAATGGGAACTTGCGCGGTAAGCCTGGCTTCGAAGCTGGCGAAATCCGAGTAGCCGAGCAGATCGACGTCGAGTCCCGCCCGGGGATAGAGCACCGTGGGATCGGTTTCGGCTTGATCCTCGACGGGAATTTTCGGATTAGGCACCGGGGAAAAGAGCTCACCGGAAGCCCACAGGCGGGGGCTCAGACTGGTTTGACCGGGGAGGTGATGGGCTGCCATGAGCCCTATGAGAAGTAATACCACCAGGGGTGGTACGCGGAAACCGGTGATCAAGGAACGGAGGAGTTCGCTAAAAAAAGGGGGCAGTCCCGGGGTTTTCATGGCTGTGATTGTATCAGCCTTGATCCGGAACTGCCATTCTTTTTCTTTTTGGCGGGATTTACGCGCCAGGGATTTTCTCCTGGGGAAGGACGATGGTTTGGTACACCCGGGAGGCTGCCAGGGCACAGATGCCGAAAAGCACTACATACCCCAGTGAAAGGCCGATAAAGGCTCCCCAGACCGAGAGGCCCAGAACAGACTCTAACACCCGAAGAGCGAAGGCGGTATGAACACCCCCTACCAGGAGGGGCAGGTAGAATCCCGGTATTATTTCCGCCCTAACAATAGCCCGTATCTGGGATACAGAAACGCCGATTTTCTGCATGAGAATGAAGCGATGTCGGGCGGTGTAGGCATCGGTTATGCTCCGGAAGAACACTAACCCTGCATTTCCTGCAAACACCACCAGGGCCATAAACAGTATGATAAAAAAATACAGGCCCACATACCGGTAGAACTCATCCATCCCAAGACTCAGGGAGAAGTACTCCCCATCAATCCACTCCTGGGAGAACCGTTGCTCCATGACCCGGTCCACCTTCCGCAGAGCCTTGATTCCCTCGGGGTCTTCTCCCGTCTGTACTGCCGCGGCACCTGCTGGAACGGCCTGGATTGTAGCAACATACTTGTTTGTTCGAAAAAACCCGTTCTCCGTCAGAACCTGGTAATCGGCATCTGACATAACCGCCAGGGTAGACCCGAGAATCCATTGAGGTAAGAGTTGTTTGGTTATAACCATGGAGGGGTCTAGGGGAAGCGCATCCTGCCATGCCAGGGTTTCAATGAACCTTTGAACCCGTCCCAGGACCTCGGGCGGCAGGGTTCCCGGGGAGGCAGGCTGATCGGATGGGGGCCGTGTATAGAACAACAGGGTGCCTCGAGGGATGGGAGGAAGCGTGCCGCCTTGAACCGAGAGAAGGTTTTCAATCTGACTGCGGGAAACGATCCAGGCAGCGGATTCCGGGCTGTCTGGGAATTGGCTTGCGGGAGAGGAGAATTCCAGGATTTGAGTGGATAGGTTCGGCTGCATGGCAGTCTCGGGAATTTCCTGAGGCCCGGGAACATCGGAATCCCCAGAAATCTCAAAGGCTATGTCAACCTGAGAGAGCCTTGTCATCTGTTCCCGCACCGAGGTAGCATCGCTGTAGAAGACCAGCAGCACCCCGATACCGGTAATAGCGATGGCATTCATGACTGCGACGGTAGCCAACACCAGACCGTAATTTTTACGGCGAAACATGAGGTTTCCCCCAGCGCTTATCAGCACGGGATCCCCTAGAGTATTCCCCCTGCGGCGGTACCAGGAAGCCAGGGCGACATGGATACCCTGAAAGACGAGAAAGGTTCCCACTATAGTTATACCGACCACGGGAAGGAAAAGCTGTAAGATGGTGTCCATGGTAACTCGGGTACTGAGGACATATCCAATGGTTACCAACCCAACGCCGAGGACCGAGAGGAATTTCGGGGGACGGGGGCGGCCTTGCATGCTCCGCTGGCTATGAAAGAGGGTTCTTACCGGCGTCAAGAGGGCAGTGATGAATGATAGAATACCGGCTATAAGAAAAAATGGGAGGAAGACGGCTGTTACCTCAAAGAATCCGGTGAGGCTATGTCCAATGGTAATGACTCCCGGGATTCCGGTAAGGGATTGAAAGATCACGAGGAAGAACCGGCTGAGCAACACGCCTCCACCCAGACCGATCGCCGAAGCGAGAAGTCCCACAGCAACCTGCTCGCCTAAAATGATCCCGAATAGGACCGGTCTGGACATCCCGTGGAGGCGGTACAAGGCGAACTCCCGCTTCCGCTGGCCGGTAAAAATAATGGTGCCGTACCAGAGAAAAACCGCACTAAACACGGCAACTATAACGGCGGATCCCCGGAAGAGCCCCTCTAACCGGAGATTTTCGTCAATCTGCGAGGTAACCTCCGGGCTGGAAAAAACAATTGCGAATATGTAATACACCATGATTGCTATGGCTGCGCTGAAGGCGTAGGTACTGTACTGTCCGATGCGGCGTCTAAAGGAAGCCCAGGTTAGGGCAGCTATACTGGCATTTCTGGGCATTAGACTACCCCCTGTTCCAAGGTGGTCAACATGGCGATAATCCGGTTAAAAAATACCTGGCGTAGATCCTCGCTGCCCTGGGAGAGGGTTTCCCTCGGCTGGCTTGACCGGGTTACCTCGCTGAAGAGTCGTCCGTCCTTTATGCAGATAACACGATCGCCGAAGCTGGCCACTAGGGGATCATGGGTTACCAGGAGAATGGTTGAGTGATACCGATCTTTGAGAATCTGTATTCGGTTTAGGAGATCCCGGGCGTTTTTTGAATCCAAGGCTCCGGTGGGCTCATCTGCCAGAATCAGGGCCGGGTTTCCTACCAATGCTCTGGCCACCGCAGCCCGTTGGGCCTGCCCTCCAGACACCTCCACTGGATACCTGTCCAGGATATCAGCGATACCCAGATCCTCAGCGATCTGCCGGACCCGGTCGCGGCGGGTTTTTTTGTCCAGGGAAGATTGCAGGGTCAGGGGCAACATGATGTTCTCGGCCACGCTGAGGGTCTCCAGCAAACTGCTTTCCTGGAATATAAAACCAAGTTCTGTAGTACGGAACGCCGACAACTCACTACCCCGAAGGTCATGAACCTGCCGATTCCTGATCCGAATTTCTCCGGAGTCAGCCCGGTCGATGGTAGCCAGGCAGTTTAACAGGGTGGATTTCCCTGCCCCGGAGGGTCCCATAAGGGCGGTAAAGCTTCCCTTTTCCAGTTCAAGACTGACTCCCTGAAGAGCCGGGGTACTTACCCCGCTTTGTTTTGCCCGGTACGTTTTTACGAGATCTCGAATTTCTACTAGTGCCATAGGTGCTCCTTCCTCTCGGAAATCTACCACCCCGGACGCTTGAACATCCCCACTCCATCCTTACAAACCCGGGGAATAATCTTACAATTGTGTCACCTGGATGTCGGAGCAGGCCCATGGACACCGTAGAATCCTCCGTCTAAGGGTAGCTCCAGGGTTAATCGGAAGATTTGGGGGGATTCCAATGTCATGGTAACGCCGATATTCATTGCCTTTGCCATACGTTTCAAGAGGTACAAGCCGATCCCGCTGGATTGGGGTACACCGGCGTCATGGTGATCCATTTCCTGTTTGGCTCCCTCGGACAGCCGTTCAGAGGTGGTGCGGTCCGCCCAGCCGGTGTATCCCCAGCGACCCAGGCGCGGAAGATCTGATGTAGTGAGATTTGGTGCAGTATTCCTCACGGTGATGCCGGCAGTATCGGCATTGCGGGAGTACCGTATTTCCACCCCAATGGGCTGACCCGGGGGGCTGTACTTTACGGCGTTTATGAGAACCTGGTCTACCATAAAGGAGAACCACTTGGCGTCCACCAAACACCCCGGAAGCTGGGGGCTGTTCAGCTCTTCAGTTTCAGCGAAATCAAGTCCATCCAGGAATTGCGAAAAAGTCACCCGGATGGACTTAGGAATGCATTCCTTTACCCGGCGCCGGATTGCCGCCCGCACCAGATGTTCCGGGTTCACCGGCCGAATGAGAAAGTCCTCATGCAAACTCCGGCTTCGCAGAGCAAAAAGGGCTTGATCGCTTTTTTGAATTGCCCGGATGAGCTCCTGCTCCAGGGGCTGCTTGAATTCCGGGGGCAGATTGCTGAGCCCCAGAGATAAGGTGGAGAGGGGCTGCTTCAAATCATGGATTAACCGCGCTTGGACGGCGGTGTACTCCTGGTGAGCCAAGACCTGATGGTTCATTCGGGCATTGAAATCATCCTGGAGTCTTTCTAATCCCCGGATGGCCAAGCTCTCCGGAGGGGTACACACAAGGTCTAGGATTCCCGGGCTGCTGGTCTTTCCCGAAGCCGCATCTGCCCGGGAGAGATTGAATCGCTGGAGGATCTGAAGGTTTATCCGGTAGCGTAAGATAAGGGCCAGAACTATACCGAAGAGTGAAACGCCGCCGCTCAGGAGCGGGGCATACAGCAATACCGGATGTAGTTCGACGGTTTCTGCAAGCAGCAGGAGGTAAAGAGCACCAAGTCCATGCCCAAACAGAACGGCCAGGGCAACCACAAAAAACCAGGGTTTCATACCAACCGGTACCCTTCGCCCTTACAGGTTTCCACCCGAGATCCTCGGTATCCCAGATGTTCTAACCGCCGCCGGAGCCGGGCAACGTTCACTGTCAGGGTATTATCATCCACATACGCATCCCGCTTCCAGAGTGCCTCAATGAGGGCATCCCGGGATACTACCCCGCCCTGAGCCTCCATCAGGGCTTGTAGTATCCGAGCCTCGTTTCTGCTGAGTTGGACGGGTGTGTCCAGATGGGAATCGTGATAAAGGTAGTCACCCGCAAGGTTTAACCTGAGGTCCGCCCAGGATAAGATTCCCGGTGCCGTCTCCGCCAACTCGTAGCTTCGCCGGAGCAATGCCTGAACCTTGGCGAGAAGTACCGGGAATTCGAAGGGCTTGGGAATATAGTCATCGCCTCCCACCGAAAGCCCATGTACCACATCCATGGAGGAATCCCGGGAGCTAAGAAACAGGACAGGGGCGGTGGTTTGCCCCCGAATTTGATTACATGCCCAGTATCCATCCGGTCCAGGAAGGTTCACATCCAGAAGAAACAAATGGAACTGGCGATGTGTACATTGGGCAACCAGATCCTTTGCCTGAGAAAAGCACTCTACCTGGTACCCGTATTCCGAGAAAAGGCTCCGGAGGTGTTCAGCTAGGGCACCATCATCCTCCAGAATCGCTAGACGGTACTTCATTGCACCCCACCCAAGGCCATCCGGGCGAGTTCCAGGGCGCGTTGAGGGTGTTGGGCGTGGAGATCGTGAAGTCCTCCGGGCTCGATAATACTCCTGCCCCGGGGAAGGGCCCGGAGCACGGGTTCCAGATATTCGGGAGAAAAATACACGTCCCGATCGCCCTGCCAAAGGGTTACCGGAACCTTGAGCCCGGCAATCTCATTAAGCAGGCTATACCGGGGATTCATGATGTAGCTGGCGGTATGGCTGCGGATACTGTGCCAGAGAATGGATGCTCGCTCCGGGCCGTGCATGGCGGTAAAATAGTCCTGGTAGGCAGCCGGCAATTCCTGAAAGTCGCAGAGCAGCCAGGTTGCCTTGGATGCCAGGGCCCGGTCCGAGTAGAGGCCGGGAGCCTCTGCGAATATCCCCCCCACCCTGCCGGGATTCCGGGCAGCGTAGCCCAGAGCAATGGCGCCTCCCAGGCAATGCCCCCAGAGCAGGACCTGCTCCCCGGGAGCCGCATGGGTCTGTACGATCTCTGCCAGCTCCTCAATTCCGTCTTCCACGGTGTCCTGGGGAATGGACTGGGCTACCGCCCGGGGGTCCCCGGGATCCACCGGGGGATGGAGACTTACGACCCAGTCCTGTTCGGGTTTAGCCAGGGGAATACCCGGATCGTAGCCCCTCCGGTGGAAGGCCAGGGGACGGAAATCCCGGGCAAGCTCGGGAAGCAGGGGCAGCCAGGTCCGGGCATTTTCGAATCCGTTATGGAGCAAAATGAGTAAGGGGGTCATGGGTTTTCATAGTATACCCCGCTCCGGGGCTTGTAAACGGAATCGAGGATGGACAGGCTTTGTGGGGTGAAAAAGGTTGCAAACTACACCTATGCAGCGGAACAAACCGGAAAGCGATCCAGGGATAGGGTCGCCGGGGCAAAGGGGTACTTAGTGCGCAAAAGCTTGTAACTTTCCCAGTTCACTACGCTACCTCTGGAGCCTGAATCCGGGCAACCCCGCTATATCCGGTGTAGTTTACAACCTTTTGCGCACTATCAAAGGGGTACCGGCCATTGCGCTCTCTCGGAACGCCTGCCCCTCGTTATGCCGCCAGCGCTACCCCAAGGCCGGATACCCGGTTATTTCGCCCCGGTTATTTTGCCTCGGGTTATTTTGCCCTCTCTGCCAGCCAGTCCGCCAGGGCCTGGGGCGTAAAACCGATCTTTTCGGCCACAACCTCACCGGGAGCAGAGGCACAGTAGCTATCAATCCCGTAGGTGTTTCCGGGAATAATGTAAGCATGCCAGCTCATGCCGCGGCTGGCTTCCACGGCGACCCGCCGGTCCAAGGGTCCGAAAAGAGCCTGCTGCTCCTGGGAAGACCATGATCCGACAAGCTCAAGGCTGAGGATGGACACCACTCGTATGTTTAGCCCCAGGAGTTTGGCCGACTCCAAGGATAGAGACACCTCGCTCCCCGTGGCCAACACGGTAAGATCCGGGCTGCCGGAACCTGTCTGGTGCACCTGGTATGCGCCCCGGCGGGCCAGTTCCAACCAGCCCTCGGGTTTGGGATAGACCTCCAGGTTCTGGCGGGTCATGAGCAGGGATACCGGCTTATCCCGGATCTCCAGGGCGATCTGCCAGGCTGCAATACATTCCTGGGCGTCCCCGGGGCGGATCAACACATGGTCTATAATCGCCCGGAGAGAACAGATGTGTTCGATGGGCTGGTGGGTGGGGCCGTCTTCACCGACGTAGAAGGAATCGTGGGTGAAGACGTAAATCGGTGCGATTTTTGAAAGAGCGGCCAGGCGGATGGAGGGCCGGAGATAGTCGGAAAAGGTTAAAAAGGTTGAGCCGAAGGGGCGCAGCCGACCCGAGGCGGCCAGACCGTTCATGATCCCGGCCATGGCGTGCTCCCGGACGCCGAAATGCAGATTCCGGCCCTGGGGGTTCTGGGGGGAAAAGTCCTCGTATTCCGTCAGGGTTGTATTGGTGGAGGGGCTTAGGTCGGCGCTGCCGCCCAAAAGACCGGGATAGGCCTGGGCTACAGCCTGCATTACCGCCCCGTTGGCCTTCCGGGTGGCGATGCTCTTTCCTGGTTCAAAATCCGGCCAGGCTACCTCTGCCTGGGGGATTTGGCTATCAAGACTCCGGTATTCCCTGGCAAGTTCAGGGTAGGCCTCTGCCCAGGCGGTTAACCGGGCATTCCAATCATCCCAACTGGCTTTCCAGCCCCCCTGAAGAGACTGAATGTGGGAACTCACCTTTGCAGAAACCTGAAACTCACCTGCGGGATCAAAGCCCAGCTTGGTTTTCATTTTTGCAACAGCCTCGGCACCCAGGGGAGCACCATGAACCTTATGGCTGCCCTCCAGGCCCTCCGCACCCTTGCCGATGATGGAGGGTAGCACGATAAGGCTCGGCCGGGTCGTAACCGCCTTAGCCTGGTCAACCGCCCGCAGGATGGAGGTGGAATCGTAAGGATCAGCCTCCAGGACCTGCCAGCCGTAGGCACGGAAGCGGTCCGCCACGGACTCGCTGAAGGCAAGCTCCGTAGAACCCTCGATGGTAATTGCATTGGAATCGTAGAAGCAGATGAGCCTACCGAGACCAAGGTGGCCTGCCAGGGATGCAGCCTCGCTGGTAATGCCCTCCATCATACAACCGTCCCCGACCAAGACGTAGGTATGGTAGGAGAAGATCTCGTGACCGGGCCGGTTGTACCGGGCAGCCAGATGCTCCTGCTCCATGGCCATGCCCACGGCGTTGCTCAGCCCCTGTCCAAGGGGGCCCGTGGTGGTTTCAACCCCGGGGGTAACCCCGAATTCCGGATGCCCCGGGGTCTTGGAGCCGTACTGCCGGAACTGGGTCAGCTCCTCCATGGAAAGCTCATAGCCGCAGAGATGCAGAATGGAGTACAGAAGCATGGAACCGTGCCCTGCGCTCAAGACAAACCGGTCCCGTCCTGCCCACTGGGGGTCACCGGGGTAGTGGTGCAGCACCCGGGTATACAGGGTAGCAGCCAGCTCCGCCATCCCCAGGGGCAAGCCGGGGTGTCCGGAATTCGCCCTCTGAACCGCATCCGCCGACAGTACGCGGATATTTGCCGCCAGCCGTCCGATCTCTTCTATCTGAATCTCTCCCATGGTCGTTCCCCTTCTATGTTTGCGTGATCCGTAACGTCTATACCTTTGTAGGTCCTATCTTATCCGCCTTACTTCCGGAACCAATACACACAACTGGCGATGCATATACCATATTGACGTTTCAGGTACATATTTAAGGTGATTCCCATGCCCGACATCCCGAAATACCTCGGGCTACCCGGAAGGAGAATATCCTGTACCAAATCCCCGGGATGGTGCTACACTTTTACCATGACTATCCAGCGTGGCTTTTCAGAGGCAATCAAACCGGGAATAACCGAGGTATTCTGGCTCACCGCCCAGCGGTCAGATTTTGAATCCGACCGGGATCGGGAGATCTACTACAACCGCTGGGCCGGAGGATACCTTGAGCATTACCCCCAGTGGGTATATACCGCTCAGGAAGACGGCGTGGTGTTGGGATATCTCCTCGGCTGCCCGGACAGCACCCAAGCCCTGTCCGTCCTGGACTTTCCGGGCCTAGACCTGTTCACCTCATTTTTCGCCGACTACCCTGCCCACCTGCACATCAACGTGCATCCCCAGGGCCAGGGTAAGGGCATCGGCCGGAAACTCATTGAGGCCTACTGCCGGGATTTGAAGCATGAGGGAGTCCCCGGGGTGCATCTGATTACCACCGCCGAGGCGAAAAACCCCGGCTTCTACCGGGCTGTGGGATTTACCTTCGAACACCCCAAGCCCGGCAAGGGGTACACCCTGCTGTTCATGGGAAGATCCCTGGCTGAGGTGTAGCCTACCCAGGCCGATGATCCAAAAAAACCCCGGGCAGAAAACCCGGAGTGGGAATTCCACCGGACAGCAGTGCAGCTTCCCGGTGGTGTTCGGTTAGGTTGGTGTCCCCCGGGGTAATCCGACTGGTGCCTGCCGAGCCCCGAAACTCGGGAACGTCGGAGCCCGGAACCTCAGAGCATGGTGGTATCGGAACCCCGGCACTCGGTCAAGGATTCCCCCCGGCTGCCTCGACAACCGCATAATACGCCGGCTTGGGACTATGATCCTCGGCAAAGAGCAGGGGCCAGTTTTTCCTACCGCTGACCGGGAAATTATCCAGCCAGGTTTTATCATCCGCTACCCCCCAGAAGGTCACGTTGCTGACGTACTGGGAATTGTTGACCAGGGTTTGGAATATCTCCCTGTACCGGTCGGCTTGCAGCTCCAGGATCTCCGGGGTGGGTTCCTTGAGGCGGGTAGCCCGGTCCTCATGCCGGTAGACCGAGACGTCTAATTCGGTAATCTGTACATCCAGTCCCAGGGCTGCAAAGCGCTGGATTCCCCGTTCCAGGGTCCGGGAGTCGGGGAAGTAGATGTTCCAGTGACCCTGGAATCCGATACCGTCGATGGGAACCCCCTTTTCCAGAAGCCCGGAGAGCAGGGTGTAGATCTTATCCTGTTTAGCCGGATCCAGTACGCTGTAGTCGTTGTAGTAGAGTTTTGCATCGGGCATGATCCGTTTCGCTAATCGGAAGGCCTCTTCGATGTAATCCTCCCCGAGAATCTCCAGGTAGGGGGACGGCCGAAGGAACTCCCCGGGAGCATCAGAAATGGCCTCGTTCACCACATCCCAGGCATAGACCACATCGCCGTACCGGTCTTGCATCCGGGTGAAATGATCCTCCAGGCGCTCCAGGAGTACCTCGGGGCTGGCCTGGGCCCCCATGCTGGAAAAGAACCAGCCCGGGGTCTGTTGATGCCATACCAGGGTGTGGCCTCGCATGCCCATACCGTGTTCCCGGGCAAGGTTGGCGATCTCATCGGCGCCGTAGGGTATCCACGAGCCCATTCTCGGGTGGATGACCATGGGCTTCATTTCATTTTCTGCCGTAAGGCTTCCGAAGTGTTTCACAATTAGTTCCCGAGACCCGAGAACTGTAGAGGAATTAACCGCGCCGCCGATGGTAAAATGTTCGGAAAACACCCCATTCAGACCGCCGGAACCGGCCTGGGACGCCGATGGGGAGGCTTCCTGGGTTGCACAGCCCATCATGGATGAGGCCAGGAGCAAAATCACCCCAAACACCACCCACACCTGGGCTACCGGACAGGGGGCGACACCCCGGGGTTTCCTGCACGCTCGTAACCAGGTTCCGTGCTCCCGGTTGGTCTTGGGGCGAGATCCGCCCCGAGGGGTTTGGTTAGTCATGGTCTTCCTCCTGGTAGGTTAGGTAGTCAAAGTCGGCGGTAAAGGAACGGCCGCTGAGGTCGAAACATCCCAGGCCGAGGAAGGTCCCCGTAAAGCCCATGGGATGGGCGTACTCGTCGGATAGTTTTGAGGCATCCAATTCGGGGCCGATGGTCTGCCAGGCTGAACCGTCCTGACTCCATTCGAATTGCAGGGTTCGGTAATCCATTCGGACCGCTAGCCATAGTTGGGATCCGTCGACCGGTACCTCCTGTTCCGCCAAGGGCAGGTTGATACGCTGTTGATCGAAGACAATGATTCCCAGGCTCTGACCGCCCTGTCCATCGCCCTGTATGCGGAGAATGTACTGGGTGGCTTCATCGTAACGGACCACTAAACCGGCGAATTGCTGAAAATCCTCGGGTACTGCACTGAGTTTGGTTTCTCCCCGCCAGCGGAAGCTCTGGGCCCGCCGGGCCAGGAGACTCTGGCGGAACCGGCTGGTGGGGCTTTCGGCGCCGGTTAACCGAAGCCAACCGGGTCTGGAACGGATGTCGTAGCGATCATCTGCGGGAATGCGCAGGGTTTGCAGCTCTTTGGACCAGCCCGGGGCGTTGAAATCCTCCTGCCATATCCGGGGGTGAATCTGAACCCCGTCGGGTTGGTAGATTCCGGGTTGCCTGGTGCTTTTTTTGGCTGTGTTGGCGAGGCCGGGGCGCTGGGAAAACTCTACGGTTGTCCGGGAGCCAGGTTCGTCCGGCCAGGGCCAGGCGTCCTCGCGCCAGGTTAGACGCTGAAGAGCGGTTTCCCGACCCAGGGGACAATGCTGAGTGCCCGGCAGGGGCCGTCCGCAGAGATGCGCCAGGATCCATTCATCGCCCTGCCAGGGAACCATACTGCCGTGGCCTGCCTTTTGAAGCCCCGGGAACAGAAAGGGGGTTTCATCCCTGGCTTCTTTTCTTGCTTCCCTGAAGCCCTGGCGGTCCCGTACTGAGCTGAGCAAGGGGGTCTGGGGGTGGAGTTCGTAGGGGCCGGTCAGGCTTTTACTCCGGGCGAGGGTGACGGCGTGGGCGTACTCGGTGCCGCCTTCGGCGGTCATGAGGTAATAATAATCGCCCCGCTTATAGAGATGGGGCGCTTCGGTAACCCCGATGGACGTACCGCTGAAAATATTGGATCGCGGGCCCACCAGACGCCGGCGGCGGTGGTCGTATTCCTGAAGAACGATGCCTGCAAAGCTGTTATGACCCGGCCGGTAATCCCATACCTGGTTTAGCAGGTATTTTTTCCCGTCCTCATCGTGGAAGAGACTCGGGTCAAAACCGCTGGAGTTCAGGTATATGGGCTCGCTCCAGGGGCCCTGGATGTCCGGAGCGGTAACCAGATAGTTATGGGTGTCCTTGAATCCGTTTCCGTGGTCCGGGGGGGAACCAGCCCAGTTCTTCACATCCGTGTAGATGAGCCAGAACTGTCCCTCGGCATGGGTTAGACAGGGTGCCCAGATCCCCCCGGAGGACGGATTTCCCGCCATATCCAGCTGACTCCTGCGCTGGAGGGGCCTGGACGCCAAGGTCCAGGTCTCCAGGTTCCGGCTATGGTAGACCAACACCCCGGGGAACCACTGGAAGGTGCTTACGGCGATGTAGAAATCCTCCCCTACCCTGCAAATGGAAGGATCAGGGTTGAATCCCCGGAGGATTGGATTATGTATGGTCGGCATGTTGTTACCCCTTTACGGCGCCAATGGTTAGTCCCCTGATGATCGCCTTGGAAAAGAACACCACCACCAGGATGATGGGGATGATCGATATGGTCACTCCCAGGTAGATCGCTCCGTAGTTCGCCTCATAGAGTCCCCGAATATTAGAAATAACCAGGGGCATGGGGAACTTTTCTGCGGAGTGGAGAAGAATCATGGGGGTTATGAGATCGTTCCATTTGTTAATGAATGTGAAGATCGACATGGTGGCCACCGCGGGCATAGCCAGGGGAAAGACGATCCGGTTGAAGATGTAAAACTCCCCGGCCCCGTCGATGATGGCAGCTTCAATGAGGCTGTCACTGACACTCTGCTCGATGTAGGCCCGGACGAAAAACACCATTCCCGCATTGGCGATCATGGGAAGAATCAGGGGAGCATAGGTGTCTATGAGACCCAACCCCACCACCAGATCATAGTATCCGATGAGTCCGAGCTGCTGGGGTATCATCATGGTGCCTAGGACTACCCAGAACAGTATGTTCCGGCCCTTGAAGCGGAACTTCGCAAACCCGTAGGCCGTTAGCGCACTAAAGAAGGCTGAGAGCACCACTGAAGGAACGGTAATGATGAAGCTGGATAGAAAACCTCGCCAAATATTCACCTTCCCCTGGATGATTTCATAGTTCTCCTCCAGATCCTGGCCGGGGGTTACCCAGACATTCTGAGAGATCTCCACATTGCTCCGGGTGGAGTTAATCACCATCATATAAAACGGCAGTACACAGATGAAGGCCAAAACGACCAGGAAGGTGTACAGTCCGATTTTTCCTGCTAGGCTCTGTTTTTCGATAATCATCGGCTACCCCCTCGTTTGGGTTTCCCATCGTAGTGCAGCATTCGGTAGGATAGGACGGATAGAATCAGAATCATGATGAAGAGTACGTAGGCCAGGGCCGCAGCGTAACCCACGTTGTAGTTCCTGAAGGCTTGGTTGTAGAGGTACAAGACCATGGTTGTCAGGGCGTTATCCGGTGCTCCGCGTCCGTTGGTGAGAACCCGGGGAATGTCGAAGATCTGCAGTCCCCCTATCAGGGAGGTAACCATGATGTACGCCAGGGTGGGCCGCAGGAGGGGCAGGGTTATACGGTAGAAGACCTGTCCCCGACCGGCCCCGTCAATGTAGGCAGCCTCATACAACTCGGTATCCATGGCACTGAGTCCGGCCATGACGATGATGGTGGTGTATCCGAACCACTGCCACCATTGGATGAAGGAAACCGTGGCCTGGGTTACCCCCGGGATGGTCAGGTAGTTGATGGGTTCGGATATGATCCCGATCCGCATGAGCATCATGTTCAGGGTTCCAAAGCGCCAATCCATAAGCACTGCAAAAAGAACCCCGATGGAGGCAGCGGTGACCAGGTTAGGAAGAAAGAAAAAGGTGCGGAATGTCTCTTTTCCTTTGATATTATAGTCCGTCAGGACAACCCCCAGATACAGGGCAAAGCCCACCTGGGGAATAAAATTCATGAGCCAGATTTTCCAGGTATTCCCGATGGATTGGTAGAATAACTCAGTGGTAAACAGCCGCTGATAGTTGCCCAGTCCAATGAACTCGTTTTCGTACATGTTTATGGGAGTCTGGAGACTCAATACGAAGGTTGAGATAATGGGATACAATTGAAAGGTTAAAAAGGCAAGAAAGAACGGGGCGATAAATAGATACCCCTTGTTTCCCCGTTTTGAAAAAAAGCCCAGACGAGGTGGACGGTCGAATCGTGCAGCCGCTGGCGGGCCGGCAGGGACCCGTTGACTCATAGGTGCCTCCTTTTGAAATTAAAAGGCGGACCGGCCGAAGCCAGTCCGCCGAAGGTACGCCTTAGCTTAGCGTTCTACTACAACCTCGGTAATATTCGGAATAATATCCATTACCGCAGTCTTAAAGGATTCAATGGCCTCATCCAGGGTTTTCTGGCCGTTGGCATAGAGTTCCACCTCATCGCCCCAGGCATTCTGGATCTGGAAGTCCCACGGTCCGATGAAAGAAACATCGATCTTCTCAACCTCTTCTGCGAAGTAGGCATAGTGGTTTTGACCGCCCAGGAAGGGCTCGGAGAAATCACCCTTGATCTTTTCGATTACATCCATATTAGCTACGAAGTCACCGGTTTCCTTGGCCCAGAATTCCTGGAACTCGGGATTGCTTCCGATGAACTTCACAAGCTTCCATGCAAGCTCTTTGTTTTTGCTGTTCCGGTTGATTCCGATCCAGGTACCACCCCAGCTGTAAGAGGCAGGGGGAGTCGCAAGGCCCCAGTCTCCGCTGAACTCAGCTTCGCCGGCATTGGCTTCGGGTTCGGCGTTGGGTTTTAGGACGTAGTGCAGACCCCAGGTGGGAAGAATGAAGGCAAATACGCTTCCATCGGCCATGGAGCTGAACCAGGGAGGTGACCATGTTCCGGCGCCTGCTTCGATCCGGTTCTCACGCATTTCCTTGGCAACTTCCATGTACTCAACAAGGGTCGCCGGAATTACGACCTTATCACCCTGGAGATAGGGTTCGGTTCTCCGGTTATAAATGAATTCAGACATGTCGGTGTATCCTGAGAGCAGGAATTTTTCACCGCTGTAGTGTTCTTTGATCATTTCGCCCAGCTCATAGAACTTGTCCAGACTACTGGTCCACTCGCTAACCACCTCGGGGTCATCGGTGCCCAATACATCCCGGGCGATGCTCCTGCGGTAGAAGAGTCCACCGGGGGTTGCCTGCCATGACAGCGCGGTAATCCGACCCTGTCCGTCCCGAGAAAGATCCGGTACATACTCTACCAGGTTGTCCATGAGTTCTTCGGCATTGTAGGGTGCGCCGGAAAGGGGCTCCCAGTAGCCTGACTCGATCATTTGGCGGAACCATGCCCGCTCACCGGTAAATACATCGGGCAGCTCACTCCGGGAACGCATGGTATTGTTAATCCGGTTGAGATACACCTCGTCCTCGTTTGGAAATACAGTGAACTCAATTTCAATGTCAGGATAGTATTCCTGAAACTTATCCAACATTCCCCCAAGTTCATCGGTGAATGACCAGACAACCAACTTCCCGCTGTCGGCATCACCAGTGGATGAAGCCTGTTCACCCTGACCGCCCGCAAAACCTATCCCTGCCAGAGCGAGGCTAAGCAGTACAGCAGTTAATACCCGAACCATTTTCATGGTTACCTCCTTTGGTATATTGTATCATACAACAATGATACATTTACTGATTTGTTTCATCGTAACACCGGACAACTGTCCCGTAAAGATTTTTTTTCCGTTTTCCGACCGTGAAATGCCTCGCCAACTCAACCTTCCGGGATTATTCGGGCTGGCAGGCCGGTTATCCCCCCTACATTGGGGCTCAGAAAGGCCGCTTAGCGGGCAGGCCTCCCCGATTCCCCCGAATCGGGGAAAAATCCCCGGTTCTTCTTCCCCAAAAACAGAATAACTTGTATGATATTTGTATAGGATAAACCATACAATGAAGAACCAACGACTTAAGTATATTGCAGTTCGGGATCAGCTTGCCAATACCTTCGACCGGGAACAATACCAGGCGGGTCAACAGCTCCCCACAGAAAATGAGTTATCCCGATCTCTGGGGGTCAGCAGGACTACGGTGCGACAAGCCCTGGAGCTGTTAACAAACCAGGGGATTATTGTGAAGCGCCAGGGCAGCGGCACCTATTACCAGGGCATTGCCGAGGTTCCCGAGCAGGCGAATCACCCTAAAACCAAAAAAGGATTCATCGGGCTGGTCAATTTTAACTTCATGGGATACATCTACCCGGAAATCATCCAGGGGATGGAAGAAACCCTGGCGAAGGAAGGATACTCCCTGGCCATTGCCCCATGCAACCAGAACCACGCGAAAGAAACCGAGTCTGTAGAGCGCCTGGTGGAACAGGGGGTTAAGGGGCTCATCATCGAACCCTCCCAGAACCTGCAGATCAACGAATCCCACCCCCTGAGCAGGATCATCCGCCGCCTGACTATTCCCGTGGTTACCACCCATTGGGGCATTACGAATCAAATGGTTTCAACGGTTTCCATGGATGATGTAATGGTGGGATTTCAAGCCACAAAGTACCTCCTGGACAGGGGCCACCGCCGGATCGGCTACATCATGAAATCCGATGTCCAGGCGGGTCACGACCGCTTTACGGGTTATAAAAAAGCCCTGACAGAGGCCGGCATCGCCTTCGATCCCGCCCGGGTTTCCCAATACACCCTGGAGGATGAAGAACCGGGCATTTTGGTTGCCTACAATTCGACCATGGAGCTGCTCAATCATCCGGGTTCCCGGCCCTCGGCTATCTTTTATTTTAATGACCAGACCGCCCAACAGGGGTACCGGGCCATCCAGGATTCGGGCCTTAGGATTCCCGAGGATATCTCGGTAATCAGCGTGGATAACTACCGCCCCTCGGCCCTCATGTATCCGCCCCTGACCACCTTCGAGCACCCGAAATATGAACTTGGTCGGTGGGCGGCAAAAATTCTGCTCTCGGAGATGGAGCCTCGAAGTCCGAAGCTGCATATGAAGATGGTCTTTGAGCCGGTACTGGTAGAACGGAAGAGCGTCGGTCTGTACAAGGGCGACTGAACCGGAGCAGAAATTGGCTGTTCCCGGTGCGGACTACTCGCTGCAAGCGTACGCTCCCGGTAGAGGAGATTACGATTGGCCGTCGCCGGTGCTGGTTGCACATCAATTGCAGCCCGGGGATGAGCTTTCCCGGCCGCGGCTGATCCGGGAACATAGCAGCGTACCCACCCGATCGCCTTCCGGCCCGGAACGCTACCAGGAATATGTAGTGCGCAAAAGGTTGTAAACTACGCCATATTCTAGTGGCGCAGTTCGGGAACCAACCCAGGGATGGTGTCACCAGGGCAAAAAGTTACAACCTTTTGCGCACTATACAAGGAACAAAAAAGGGATCCGACACCCTACCAGAGGCATCGGATCCCAAAGCATGGGGGTTCTACCGCCCATACCCAGACAACGTCAGGGCACGAGCCAGCATACCTGATAGGGCTGAAGAAGAATAGTATCCTCGGTGAGGGCCATTCGCTCCTCTGCCAACAGGTCAAGGGGATTCGGGTAAAGACCGTTCAGCCTCAACAGGTTTACCCGGACCTGCTGAGGATTTTCGCTGAAATTTGCCAGAACAAGGAGCTGCCGGGCATCACCGCTCCGAAGGAATGCCAGCACATGCTGGTTTCCCGAGGATAGCACCTGGGTTTCGCCCTGGCCGAGCACCGTCAGAGACTTGCGCAGCTCAATCATCCGCTTGAGACTTCGAAAAACGGATTCACTTGCCTTGTGGAACACCGGAGAGTCCTCCAGGGGATTGGCGCTGGTGTATTCTGACCCGGAACCAGCATTGGCGCCGGTGTGCTGCTCGGCTGGCCCGCCGGCTTGGATCGCTGTCCCTTGGTTCTGGTTCTTTGCCCCGCCGGGCTGACCAGCCGCCCCGTCGGTTTGACCAGCCGCCCCGTCCCCGGGGACGGGCAGTCCAAGGCTCGACAGGGTTCTGCCAGCCAAATCCCAGTCAAAGGCCGGGCGATGCACCCACCGGCTGTCCTTGCTCTTCCCTGCTTCCGAGGTGTAGCCGTACCAATTCAACCGGGCTAACTCATCTCCCAGGTATAAAACGGGGATCCCCCCGATGGCCATGATAATACTGTGAATCAACAGCATGCGCTGCTCAGCATACCCGGCCTCGGTGGAGGCACTATCGGGATCGCTGTGGCGGACGGCCATTTCTAACCCGGTCAGGCTCCCGGCAGTCCCGCTGATCCGGCAATCTCCCGTCAAGGGGTTATATTGAAAGGGAACCCCCCGGGCAAAGCTGCCCTCGAAGGTTCCGGTGTAGAAATCATTAAGAAACCGGCGGTGGTCATACCCGTTTATACCCAGCTCCGCCGCATCCTCATCGGCAAAGGTCCAGCCGATATCATCATGGCTACGGACGTAGTTGACCCAGGCACAATCCCCGGGAATACCGAAGCGGCGTTGTAAACTATGTTCCAACAGATTCACCCGCCGGGTCGCCAGACTCTCCCACAACAGCGCCATCAACAAGGGATTGTAACTGACCTCGCACTCCGTGGAGGAGATGTACTTCACCACCTCAGAAGGGTGCACAATGGCCTCGCTCTTAAACACCATAGCCGGCGCGGCAATCTTGGCCGCCAGACGGAAGCATTGAATCAGGGTATGGGCCTTGGGAAGGTTCTCACAGCCCGTCCCCTTCTCCTTCCAGGTGAAGGCCAGGGCATCCAGGCGCAGCACCTCGGCGCCGTGGTTTGCAATAAATAACATCTCCTCTACCATGGCGGTAAAGGTTTTCGGATTCTGATAATTCAAATCCCATTGATAACTATTAAAGGTCGTCCAAACCCAAGCCTCCATCTCAGGCTCATAGGTGAAACTACCCTTCCGGACGTCCGGGAAGATATCACGCAGGGTCCGGTTGTACTCCTGAACCTCACCCTCGTCCTCCAATACAAAGTAGTAGTCCCGATACTCCGGATCTCCCTCCTTCGCCTTTCGGGCCCAGATATGCTCATGGGAGGTGTGGTTAAACACAAAATCTAGTACCAAGCTTATCCCGTCCCTCCGCAGGTCTCGAGCGAGTTCCTGGAGCTGCTTCATGGTTCCCAGCTCTGGCATAACCTCCCGGTAGCTGGAAATAGCATAGCCGCCGTCGTTCTCGGACTCAGGCGCCTTAAACAGGGGCATCAGGTGGATGTAGGTGATTCCAATGTCTTTGAGGTAGTCTATCCGCTGCCTCAACCCCTCCAGGGTTTTGGCATAGAGATCAACATAGAGCATTGCCCCCACCATGGTTTGAGACCTAAACCAGTACGGATCTTCTTCCCGCCGGTAATCCAGCTTTTTAAGATCCGCCTCCCGGTTCCGCCAGCCCTCCGCCAGACGGCGGATCAGGGTTTCTAAATGAAAATAAAAATCCCAACGGTGCCCGTAGAGTTCAAACAATCGAGGAAATAACTGAGGAAAGTACCGGTGCATCCTCTGGGAAAAGGCCTGCCGGTGTTTTACCGGCAGGTTTCCCAAGGCTTCCTGGATGACCGGCTCCAGCAGCCCGAGGGCTGCATGGGCATCTCGTTCCATGATACTAGCTCCTTATCCCTTAACCGATCCGGCCATGAGTCCGCGGACAAAGAACCGTTGAAGGGCGAAAAATACCACCAGAGGCAGAGCCATACTGACGAAGGCGCCGGCGGTTAACAGATGCCAGTCCTGCCCCCGGGTTCCGACGATGTTCAAGAGCCGCTGGGTTATTACCTCAACCTGCTCTCCGGCACCGCTGAGGAACACCAGGGCTACCAGCAAGTCGTTCCAGACCCAGATGAACTGGAAAATTGCGAAACTCGCCAATGCCGGCACGGAAAGAGGAAGGATCAGCCGGGTGAAGGTGGTAAAGTGACTTGCCCCGTCCAAAAACGCACTCTCCATGATACTCCTGGGAATGGTGGAGATGTAGTTAAACAGCAGATAGGTGGCCAGGGCTAGTCCAAATCCCGTATGGGCCAACCAAATTCCCAGGTAACTACCGTTCAGCCCAATTGCCATGTAGTCCCGGAGAATAGGAATCAGGGCAATCTGCAGGGGAACAACCAACAATCCGACGATGGTCGCAAAGAGAATCTTCCTTCCGGGGAAATCCAGCCAGGCAAAACCGTAGGCCGCGAATGCCGCAATAAGTATCGGAATTATTACCGCCGGTACGGTCACCGTGATACTGTTCAAGAAACTATTAAGCATATTGTCGCCCCTGGAGGAGACAACAGTGCCGTCTGCCCGGGTGTAGGAGTAATCCTGCCCGGCGAGCACCTGCTCGTAGTTTCGCAGTGTAAAGGCCCCGGGATCCGAAAAGCTGGTCCACCAACCGCTGGTTACTACCTCATCGCGGTCCCTGAAACTGGTTACCAACACCCCGAGGGTCGGCAGGGTCCAGATTATACAAATAAGTGCAAGGAATCCGTTCACCAGAATTTTCTGAACCAGGGTTTTCTGCCTCTGGCTCTTTGGCTTACTCAGTACGATCTTTTTTCCGAGTTGCTCTTCCTTTTCCACGGGAGCGGTGGATTCCACTGACATGAGTACTTGTAAGCGCTTCATTAGAATACCTCCCGTTTTCCGAACTGCTTGAGGTTGTACCAGATCACCGGTGTAACCGCGAGTAGAATGATTATGGCGATGGCCGAACCGCGTCCGTAGTGAAGAAACTTAAACATCTGCTTATACTGCTGGCTCGCCAACACCTCCGTCCCGTACAATCCGTTGGTCATGGAATACACAATGTCGAATATTTTCAACGTAATCAGAAGGATGGTCGTAGACACGGTAACGATGGAACCCTTGATACTGGGAACAATGATGCTGGTGATAATCCGGATTTCCCCGGCACCGTCGATCCGCCCAGCCTCCAACAACTCATTGGGTACCGTTTTTATGGCTGCGGATAACACCACCATCGCGAAGCCGGTTTGCAGCCAAATCAGAATGAAGATCAAAAAGATATTATTCCATGGCCGCATGACAATCCAGTTTTGAGGATCACCCCCGAAGGAGGTCACAATGGCATTCAATAAGCCGATCTGCTCGTATCCCGGGGGCTGATAGGCATAGATAAACTTCCAGATAACCCCTGCACCGACGAAGGAAATAGCCATGGGTGCAAAGATGAAGGCCTTGGCAACCTTTTCGAACCCCGAGCGGTCTGCGAGCAGGGCAATAATGAGTCCCAAAAGTACGCTCCCCCCGGTGCCGACTACGAGCCAAAGCAGGTTATTCACAAAGGCAGTCTGCATGGTGGGGTCGGTAAACACATAGATATAGTTGTCCAGCCCCACAAAGTTCTCGCTCACCCGATCGAAGAAACTCAGGTAGAAGGAACGCAGGGTGGGCAGCATCAGGTACCAGCCCAGGATAGCAATGGCCGGGCCGACAAACATAAAGGGAGTGAGCCTTTTACGCCAGATGCCGTTGGTACGCTGAATAACCCAGTTGGTCACCCAATAGAGTGCAGCAGCCCCGCCGACCCCCCATATGATTGCACTAATGGTAATCACAATCTGCGGCGCATTGCTGTCTCGGAGGAATAAGAATCCGAAGTATAAAACCACAAAGACAAGAAGGGGCACGGCGAAACTCACCACGAGCCTGGCAACCCAGCTGAGTATACGCTGTACCGGAGAATCCGACTTGTCGCTCATATTAAAATCAGTCATGATGAAACTCCTAAAAAGAAAGCCCAATCCGGTCACTCGTTTTGCTGGCGATGGAACCGAATTGGGCAGCTTGGCTGGCTTCGAATAAGCCTGGTAGATCTCATCCCGGTCCGGCCCGATTAGCTCGAACCGGATCAGGAAAGAATCAGATACTTACCGGGGCCAGCTTCTTTCGATCTGGGTCAGAACGGTAGAGATATCCACACCGCTAACCAGGTCAGCCATTCCAGTCCAGAAGGTTCCGGCACCAACCTCAGCAGGCATCAGGTCGGATGCATCGAAGCGGAATACTTCAGCATTAACCAATATCCGTGCAAGATCTGCTTCCAGAGAAGAACCGTAGTCATCAAAGTTCTGGTCCTGGTGGGGGAAGAGTGCTCCACCTGCCTGGGCCCATGACTTGGCAGAATCCCAGGTGGTCAGGAATTCCATTACCTGGACAACCTCAGGACGCTGGCTGAACATTACAAACTGGTCGCCACCGCCGAGTACAGGTGTTCCCCATTGTTCATCGATGGAGGGAAGTGCGAATACACCGACCTCTTCTTCAAGGTTTGCTTGAACATCCTCGGGCATGAAACTGGTAATGAAGTTACCCTGGCGATGCAGCATGGCCCGGGGAGGATTTCCCGTAAACAGGGGAGAAATTGCATCCCCGAAGTTGGTGGTAAGAATGTTGGTGGGTCCACCCAGTACATAGTCAGCATCCATCCACAGCTCGGCCATAATCTCAGCAGCCCGCTGAACAGCAGGATGGTTGAAGGGAATCTCATGGTTCACCCACTGGTCGTATACATCAGGTCCTGCGGTTCGCAGCATGATGTCTTCCATCCAGTCTGTGGCGACCCAACCGGTGGCTGCACCGGATTCCATTCCGATGGACCAAGGAACGATACCGTCAGCAGCGATTTCCTGGGTCAGGGCCCGGAGTTCGTCCCAGGTGGTGGGGATTTCATACCCGGCTGCCTCGAAGGCTTTTTTGGGGTACCAAACAAAGCTCTTGGCGTTTACCCGGTGGAATACACCGTATACATTGCCCTCGTAGGTGCCAAGATCTTTCCACGCGCTGGTGTAATTTGCATCGATCCGGTTGATCACGCTCTGGGGCAGGGGTTTCAGATACCCACGGCCTGCCAGATTGTACATAAGTCCGGGCTGGGGAAGGGCGGCAATGTCCGGGGGAGTACCGGCCTCAGCCTGAACCAGAATCTGGGTTTCAAACTCAGGGCTTCCCTCGTAAATTACATTGATACCAGTACGGTCGATAAAAGGCTTAAGTGCCTCACGGAAGCGTGCAGCCTCTTCCGCCCTGAAAGCGCCGAAAATCCGAACCGTCTTCTGTGCCTCAGCGCTGGGCTGAGCCTGTTGTTCACCCTGTCCTCCCGCAAAAAGGGCTGCGGGAACCAGAAGTGCAGCGATCATTACCAAAATAATCGCCTTACCTAACCTCTTCATACCTACCTCCTCGTATGTATAGGTCCTTACTTTTTTCCGGAACTAACAACTGCCCCGGTCTATTACCGATAATTCAAGAAACACCTTCTGAGCCGGGTAATCCGGGGTCTCAATGTGTTTCTGCAGCAACTCCGCTGCCAACCGTCCTGAGGCGTCCAGATTCTGACGGACCGTACTCAGGTGCAGGAACTCAGCCATATCAAGATCATCAAAGCCCAGAACGCCCAGCTCCTGGGGAACCCGGATGCCCTGCTGCGCCGCCTCCTTTAAGATTTTGGCGGCGATAATATCCGAGCTGGCAAATAGGGCCTGGGGTCGCTCGGGCTGTTCCAGGAGCTCCTTTATCCAGCGCTCCACGGAATGCTCGGCGAACTCCCCGGTACGCACAAAACGCTCATCCAGCTCGATACCCTCCTCGGAAAGCCGCTGACGGAAACCGTCCAACCGCAGCTCGGTGGCCTTGAGGGTAAACTCCATGGAAGAATACTCCCCCACAAAGCCCAGGGTCCGGTATCCCTTATTCCAGAGGAAATCCGCAGCAATCCAGCCCCCCCGGTGATTATCAATATCCACACAGCTGAACTCGTCAAACCCCGTCTCAACAAAGATGGTGGGCAGGTTCACCTGCTTGATCCGCTTTCTGGTATCCTCGGGGATGCTCAAACTCAAGATGATTAGCCCGTCCAAGCGGTTCGCTGTGGGCAGCATGTCCAGGTACTCCGCCAGCTGCTCAGGACTCTTTACCGTATAGATAATGAGCTCATACCGGCTGGGCAGCATGGCATCGGAGATGCCCCTGATACGCTGTACGAAGGACGCCTCGGTAAAAAAGGGGGTCAGAACCCCAACCCGGTTTAGATGCTTCCGTGCCCGGGCAATGGCCTCCGCCTTGGGTACAAACTGCAGATCCTCCATGGCGGCCAGAACATCCTTGCGGGTTTTTTCATTGACCAGGTTCGGCGAGTTCAAAACCCTGCTCACCGTACTGATACTAACCCCCGCTGTCTTCGCCACATCATAGATGGTCGCCCGCTTGTTCATCCCCGTTCCTTCGTTATGAAAGTGCTTTCATAAAAGCTATTTTCATGATAAGCTAGATTCACCGGTTGTCAAGGAGAAATTTCAACCTTTTACAGAATTACCAATAAAACAGGCGTATACACCAAGGAGGAGGCCTTATGAATCACAGCATCGATGAGCTTTGGGAATCAGTATATGGGGATTCCAATGGGGCGGCGGAAGAACTGCGCCACCTGAAGACCGAACTCGAGCGGTTCCACCCCAGTGCCAGCCAGTACGATACCGGAGAAATCTCCGCCGTCCACGAGCACCAACTGAGCTCCGGCCAGGAACCGGCCTGGTACCAGGAAGCCGTGGTATATGCCCTCTATACCCAGCACTTCAATAAGACCTTCACCGGCCTGAGCGAAAAGCTCGATCATTTGGCGCATCTGGGGGTAACCTGCCTCTGGCTGCTGCCCATCCTGGACAGCCCCATGCGGGATGAGGGCTTCGATGTTTCGGATTTTTATTCCATCCGGCCGGGGCTGTTTCCCGACAGCATCCCCCGGGATCTGCACCAGGCGGAATTCCGGCGTTTCCTCCAGGCTGCCCACGAGAAGGGAATCCGGGTAATCTTCGATATCGCCCTGAATCACATCAGCATCGACCACCCATGGTTCCAGAAGGCCGTCAGCCAGCCCGAAAGCCCGGAATTTTCCTACTTTCATTGGTCGGATACCGGAGAGGAGCATGAAAAAGCCCGGATCATCTTTAAGGGAATGCTGGAATCGAACTGGGAATATGAGCCTCGGGTAGGAAAGTACTACTTTCACCGGTTCTACCCCCATCAACCCGATCTAAACTACGAAAACCCCCGGCTGCTCCGGGAGGTCATCCAAGCCTGCTTATACTGGATCGACCAGGGAGTAGACGGCTTTCGGGTGGATGCTGCTCCCTACTTCTGGAAGGATGCAGACACCGATTCCGAAAACCATCCCAACACCCACATGATTATAAAAATACTGCGAGCCGCGGTGGAGGCTGCCAAACCCGGCACCCTGCTCCTGGCAGAAGCCTGCCAGCCGCCCCGGCAGGTGGTGGACTACTTCGGCCAAGGGGATGAATGCCAGGGGGCCTACCACTTCCCCCTGATGCCCCGGCTTTTCTTGAGCCTAGCCGAGGGAAACGGGGAGGCAATAAAACGGGTGCTCAGTCCGGAGGTTACACCTCAAACCCCCCAGGGCACCCAGTGGTTCACCTTCCTGCGCTGCCATGACGAACTTACCCTGGAGATGGTAACCCCCCAGGAGCGGGAAACTATTTACGACTATTATTGCAAGGATCCGTCCTGGGATTTCCGCCAGGGAGAGGGCATATCCAGCCGACTAATCAATCTTCTGGAGACCCCCCAGAAGGTCCTGTTGGCCCATGCCCTGCTGCTCGGACTCTCGGGGACACCGGTTATCTACTACGGTGATGAGGTACTAACCCCGAATAACCAGGCCTTCAATCTGGAATGGCGCCAGCGTACGGGATACACCGACAGCCGGAACCTGGTCCGAGGCCCCCTGGATTGGCCTCACATCGAAGAGGCCTTGAAGGATCCAGCCTCCCCGGAGCACTGGCATTACAACCATCTATCCCAGCTCATCCATGCCAGGAGGCAGGAGCCAGCCTTTGCCTTGGGAGACCAGACCCTTGAAACCGGCCACGCCCCCCTACTGCTCATCGTAAAACAGTACCAAAACACTGTCCTTCATCTCTGGTACAACCTCTCGGAACAGCCCCAGCCCCTCGGATCGACCGGGGACAGCCGGATTCTGGCGGCATACAACCATGATCCCGCTACCCATACCCTCGGCTCCCTGGGATTCCTCTGGTCGGTACGAAGCTGATCCGGCCGCAACCCAGGCGCTGAGCCCAGGACCCAAGCCCTAGGGAATCCAGAATTCCCGGTCAAGGGCGGTGAGATCGCTGAAAAACTCATCAATCTCCCGCCCCTTGAGGGGCACTCCCTCGATGTACACCCCGCTGCGGATAATCTCCAGCTCGGCATCCCGGGTAGAACGGAACACGAGAAGCTCAATCTCGACGTGGTCGGGATTATTCCGGATTCTTCCTTCTATAGTTACCCGGGAATGGGACCGGTCAATGGGGTTACTCTGCCACCGGGCTCCAGGCATCACGGTTTCAATGATTCGGCCAAAGGGGCGGCCGGGATTCTCAATTGTGGGCGATTTCTGCACCGCGAATACCCAATCATCATGCTGCATACCCGTAATCAGAAGCATTCCCCCCGTCAGGGCGAGGATGACAATAGGCAGAACAGGCCATAAACTCGGTTTTACGATGGGCCTGGCCGGGGTGACTGTAGAAAGCTGAGACCCGCAGTGGGGACAGTACTGGGCGTTTGGGGGCAGGGCCGGTTCTTGACAGATGGGACAGACTCTCGAATTCATATCTTTACCATGGAAATCTCAGGCTGAGCATGAGCCACCGGCATAGCCGGGGCGAAGACAGGACGGAGTCCCTGCAAAAAGAACGCACTAAGTACGGTTTGCCGATCAAACACCATCTCCAGCTGGTCAACCCCTGCGAGACTGAAGAACGGACGGTAGAGACGGCCGCTGACTGCCGGCTGGAGGGTGAAGGCCTTCGCGTGAAATTGACCGGGAGCAATGGAGGACCGGGGAAAACTCAGCCACCTGCTCAACCCCCGGCGCACCGATAGCAGCTGCAAACCCCTCCATACGGCCCTGCGACCCTGGGCGTCCCGCATCTCCAAACCTCCCCGGTACCCCCCCCAGGAGGCTGTTTGCAGACTATCCAGGTAAATCCATCCGAAAACCTGATCCTGCCCGCCGCTAACCTCTAAACAATATGCGCCCCGATCATCCAATCCGGGCCGGCACCGCCACATCAGTTCCCCGGATTCCCGGCCCATGGCCCGGTTCACCGAAAATCCATCCCAGCCCCCCGGCACGCCGTGTCCAGAACCGTGTCCAGAACCGTGTCCAGAACCGTGTCCAGAACCGTGTCCAGAACCATACCGGGGATCGGAATCGCTCCCTGCCTGGATAACCGCCTGCCCGGAGGCCGAGGCATATCCGGAACCAGAACCCGAGCAGCCCCGATCCTGACCCCCAGGCTGCCCGGAGGCCGAGCCGCCATCCCCCGGGCTGAATTCCGTACTGACGATGAAAACGGGTCGCTCCAACTGATCGGTAACCACCAGAGGCTGGGTTGAAAAAAACCGAAGTTCGAAATTTGCTATTCGTAATCCCAGGGTCAGACTGTCAGAAAGAGTGATACCCCCGTATCGCTGGAGGGCTGCTCCACAGGAGTGACAAAAAAAATCGTTGCGATTAACCGGTACACTGCAGAAGGGACATTGATGATTCATACAGTATCCATTATCCATACCGGGCCGGATTCCGCATTAAGAAAAATGCCTAGACCCCCGGGATTATGCTCCTGGCATGAAGGGGAACACCGAGTACCGCGAGGTATCTGCCGTCATCGGCGAGGGATGCGCCTAACATGAGAGGGAGCACCGGATGCGGGGGCTTTTCATTCCAGCGACGTTGTGGATGCGCCTAACATGAGAGGGAGCACCCCTTTGGACTGATATTGATTGTAGCGCTCAAAAGGTTGAAAACCACACCAGGTATAGCGGAGCCATCTAAAAGTCCACCCTTGGGTGGTGTCCCCGGGGTGCCATGGTACAACCTTTTGCACACTCTGAAAAAACCCTTGACAACCTTGCCATCAGGGTTTATACCTAAATTGTACTAATCAATTAATACAATAATACATTAGTACACTGGTACAAAGAGGGTGCAGAACCACGGGTGAGGGTAACTAAAAAAAACCAGCAATACCGTCCCTCGCCAGTCGGATGCAGAACCAGGCTTCCGGCGGGCTATGCACCCTCAATGAATCCGCCAGGGAGGTTGGCCAGGTGGCTATGGAACGGCAGAAACAGGATATTCCCTTCAGCCTCGATCCCAAAAGCGGCGTGCCCTACTACAAGCAGATCATTCTGCAGGTGGAAATGGCCATCGCCGATGGACGCTTGTCCACGGGAGATCAGCTGCCCACGGTTCGAAGCCTGGCGGTAGACCTGCAGATTAATCCAAACACCGCGGCCAGAGCCTACAACGAATTGGAGATCCGGGGCATTGTGACCACCCAGCAGGGCACCGGTACCTTCATCAGCGACCGGAAGCTGGAGATTAGCCAGGTAGAACGGGAGCAGATGCTGGAGGAGATTACCCGTTCAATGCTCACCAAGGCCCGGGCCTACGGATTTCAGGTTTCGGAACTGGTGGAGGCCATCCAGCGGATCGAGAACCAGGAGGATTAGGAGGCCCCTATGGTCATATTCGGACAAAAGCAGTTGTTTTCACGGATTAAAAATCCCGCCAAACCGAAGCGGGCAAAGGACTTTGAGTTCAGCATCTTTTCCTTCTTTTGGATGATGGTGATTCTAACGTCCTTCGCCATCCTGCAAGTCCTGGTGGCGAACATCCCCCCCCAGGGGCTCATTATTAGGGGCGCGTTGGGAGTCGTCATGGCTGCCCTGGTGTACCTGGTCATTCCAACCTGGTCGGCGATCATCCCCGCCCTGCTCCTGGCGCAGATCAGCCTTTTTACCGCCAGCGGGCCGGAAAGCCTGCCATCGGGCTGGACCGTCCTGAGCTACACCCTGAGCCCCGGGGACGGTCTGTTCATTCTGGGTGTGCTCGCGGCCTGTTTGACCGGCCCGTCTCTCCAGATTGTGCTCCAGTGGGATAAGGTAGTCATCCTGCGGATGGGCCGCTTCCGGAAGGTGCACGGTCCTGGACCGGTATTCCTGATTCCTCTGATCGACCGCTGCGCAGCCTTCGTGGATACCCGGATCCGGGTTACAGATTTCAGCGCGGAGAAAATTCTCACCCGGGATACGGTTCCGGTACATGTGGATGCCCTGGCGTTCTGGATGATCTGGGATGCCCAACGGGCAATCCTGGAGGTGGAGGACTTCATGGAAGCGGTAACCCTCTCTGCCCAGACGGCCCTGCGGGACAGCATCGGCAAATACAGCCTTACCACCCTGTTGAGCGAACGGGAGACCCTCTACCGGGAGATTCAAACCATCCTGGATGCTAAAACCAACCCATGGGGCATAACTATTTTGAGTGTGGAGTTCACTGACATCCTCCTGCCCCAGGAATTGGAAGATGTCATGTCCAAACAAGCCCAGGCGGAACGGGAAAAACAGGCCCGGCACTACCTGGCCCAGGCGGAGAAGGAAATAGCCTCGGAGTTCGCCGAGGCTGCCGAGGTGTACCGGCACAATCCCGAGGCTCTGAACCTCCGGGCTATGAATATGGTGTACGACGGGATGAAGGCCCGGGGCAGTCTGGTGCTGCTTCCCTCCGGGGCCCTGGAGCATATGAATCTCGGCTCGGTTATGGGGGTTACCGGTTTAGCGAAACAGACCGGCGCCGGGAAGGATCCGGCTTCCCCGTCTATTGAGACCGGGGTGTCGGATTCAGATGAGGTATCCCGGACAACCCGGGCCCCGGAGCCTTCCAAGGAACCGCCTGGAGAGGCCTCCGACGGGGAGAAGGGGGCCGAAGGAGCCGCCGGAAAGGAGCATACCTAAGGACGGGGTTCGCCGGGGAGATTAGGGTACACCCCCGGGCAGCCGACCTGGAAGCATTAAAATCACCCTAAGACCAAGAAAAAAAAACGTCCCAGCCTGGGCGGCCACCCGGGACAGGACGATAAACCTGGAGGTTTTTATGATTACTGTAAGAAATCTTACAAAAGAATACCACAGCGGCGAAACCGTTGTAAAGGCGCTGCGAGGTGTGGACCTGGACATCGGAGCTGGGGAATTTTTATCCATCGCGGGGCCCTCGGGATCCGGAAAATCGACCTTGCTGAACCTTATGGGCTGCATCGACACCCCTGACAGCGGAACCCTGAAGGTGGAAGACCAGGATGTGTCCCGGCTGAACAAGGATCAGCTGGCACTGTTCCGCCGGCGACGATTGGGTTTTATTTTCCAGACCTACAATCTCATTCCGGTTTTGACGGGTTTCGAGAATGTAGCTCTGGCACTGAATCTCCTGGGTCTACCGGATTCAGAGATCCGGGACCGGACCCGGGCCATCCTGGATGAGGTAGGGCTCTTAGGCATGGAGGACCGGGTTCCCAGCAAACTCTCTGGGGGGCAGCAGCAGCGCGTCGCCATCGCCCGGGCCTTGGTCAAAGAGCCCAGTATCGTCCTGGCGGATGAGCCCACGGCGAACCTGGACTCCAAAACAGGGGAAGACATCCTTAAGCTCATGGAGGATATGAATAAGCGCCACGGCACAACCTTCGTATTCAGCACCCACGATCCCATGGTGATGCAGTATGCCCACCGCCTTATCCAGTTGCATGACGGGCTCATCCAGAGTGATGAGCGCCGGGCCGAGGCCGAAACGGCACGGGTTCATTAGGAGGCAGGTATGAAGACATCAGCCAAACAACCCAATACCCATAAGACCCCCCTGGGGTTTATTTTCACCCTTTCATGGAAGAATCTTTCACGGCATAAAAAACGAACCATTATTACCGCCAGCGCAATCGCCTTCGGGCTGTCCATGTATCTGTTTCTTGATGCCTGGCTGTTGGGTGCGGAGCTGGATTCCGAGCGGAATCTGATCTGGTATGAAACCAGCTCAGCCCGGGTGCATAATCCCGAGTACTGGGAAAACCGGGAGCGCTTGGAGCTCAAGCATGTGATTTCCCAGCCCGCACGGGTTATTCAGGAGATTGAAGAGCTGGGGTATCCTGCAGCCCCCCGGACGGTGTTCCGGGCGGATTTAGCGGTGCGCCAGGACCCCTTCCCCACCGACGGAAGCATGCAGGTCCGGGTGTACGCCATTGATCCCCAGCGGGATGATCAGGTTTTCCGTCTGTCCCGGACCATTGAGGAGGGTGGTCCTCTGTCCGGACCGGGTCTGGAGGGCCTCGCCCAGGATGGCAGCCCCGGAGAAACCGGGACGGAAGGGTTGTCCGACGAGCTGCCGGGTGCCCTAATAGGGCGGTGGCTGGCCGAGGATTTGGGCGCAGAAGTGGGGTATCCCATCACCCTGATTACCCGGACCCGGGAAGGGTTCTACCAGACCATCGATCTGGAGATCCAGGGCATCCTCAATAGTCCCAATCCGATGATTAACCGGGGGACGGTGTTCATCTCCCTGGGAACCGCCGACCGGGCGCTCCAGATGCAGGGTGCTGTTACCGAGGTGAACATCCGGATGCCCGACCGGGCGGATACCTACAGCGCTGCAGCCCAGCTGGAGGAGGATCTATCCGGGGTGAACGGCGGTCTCGGGGTGTATCCCTGGCAGGAAATCGCCAGAGACTACATCGCCATGTCATCCACGAAGCGCCAGGGCTCGGGGCTTATGCTCTTTCTGGTGTTCATCATCGCTGCAGTGGGAATATCCAACACCATGCTCATGGTTGTCTTTGAGCGAACCCGGGAGCTGGGTACCCTTCGAGCCATCGGCATGAAGGACGGGGATATCAGACTGAACTTCTTGTTCGAGGCCGGTGGGATCGGCATTCTCGGCGGGCTGGGCGGCTTGGTGATGGGATCGCTTCTTGTGGCCTTCGTCACCTACATCGGGGTTGATTTTTCCTTCATGCTCCGGGATATAGACATCGGGTACCGGCTATCAGGGGTAATGTACGGGGCATGGCATCCTGCCGCCATGATCGGGGGGTTTGCGCTCTGCGTGATCATGACCATGGTCGTGGCATACTTCCCCACCCGACGGGCCTTGGATATGGAGATAACCGACTGTCTCCGGGATGAGTAGGCGGGTAAGGAGTAGATTATGAACATTCAAACAATGGCATTGCGCAATATAAATCGAAACCGTCGCCGGAGCATCCTCTCCGGTACGGCAACGGCTGTGGCAACCATGGCCATCGTATTCCTCTTTGCCCTCATCGGGGGTATGAAGAAGGATTACAGCGACACCGTCAGCCGGTATGTAAGCGGACATGTACGGATCAGACACAGCGAGTATTCGGATAACGAGCATTTGAATCCCCTACACCTCCGGGTGACAAACTACCAAGACCTCTTGGAAACCCTGGAATCCCGGTACCCCGAGGCGCAGCTTTCGCCGAGAATCCGGATTCCCGCCAGCCTCTACCGGGAGGATCAGAACACCGCGGTTCAGGCCCTGGGGGTACGCTTTCCCCAGGAGATTTCTTACATGAATCTCGGGGATTATATAACCCAGGGTGAGGTTCCCCGGACCGGCAGCCGGGAGGCGTTGATAGGTCCGGGCTTGGCCGAGGATCTAGGGCTCGGGGTGGGCGATACCATTACGCTCCTAGGTCAGACCATGCGTAGGGCAAGTAACGCCATGAGTTTTACCGTGTCCGGCATTGTAACCTTCCCCCTGGCCAGTCTGAACAGAACCACCGTCCTCATTCCCTTGGAGGCTGCAGGCGGCCTAGTAAAAATGGGCGATGCGGTAACCGAGATTCTCTTGCGTATTCCCGACGAGTCCCAAGCCAGGGCCCTCTCCAGGGAAATTCAGAACCTGGTTTCCCTGGGGGACGATCAGGGTGATGGGGTTGGTCTTGCCTACACTGCTGACCGAGCCGGCCTTGAGATCCTGGATTGGGAGAGTGTGGATATGCTGATTACCTTTCTGGGGCTCGCCGAATTGATCTACGCGGTCTTCGCCTTCGTATTCTTCATTCTGGCGAGCACCGTTCTGATAAATACCACCATGATGGTGGTGTTCGAGCGGACCCGGGAGATTGGTACCATCGGTGCCATGGGGATGTTAGGCCGGGAGATTGTGGGGCTGTTCTTTCTGGAGGCCTTCTTTATCGCCGTCATGGGAGCCCTGGGCGGGCTTACCCTGGGTACGGCGGTAGTAATCCCCCTGCAGAGTATCGGCCTGGACTTCAGCGAGGCAATGAGCGGTACGAGCATAAATATTCCAGGGATCATCTATCCCCAATACAACCTGGGAACCAGTCTGCTGGTTACCCTGTATTCCATTGTGGTGGCATCCTTAGCTGCCCTGCTTCCCAGCCGCCGAGCGGCTAGTATTGCACCCGTGGAGGCCCTGCGGTACCAAGGTTGATCCTGGACCGACAGGTGTACGGAAATGATAGTGCACACAAGGTTGTGCACTCTATAAGGAGAACATATATGAAACGGCTTTTACTATTGCTAACGATATTCCTTGGCGGCATCCTGGCGGGCACCACCCCCGGGTTTACCCAAACAAGCCCAGGTTCCCGGGCAGCCGGAACCCCGGCGAATTTGACGGCCGAACAGATAATCCGAAGGACCCAAAATAACGAGGTTCACGAAACCTCCTTTATCCGGGGACGGATGACCATCGAGGACCGCTTCGGAAGCAAGGTAAGCACCTTCCGGGCCTGGTCCCAGGGAGAAGAGGATATGCTTCTGGAGTTCACCAGCGTGGAGGAGGAGGGACAAAAGGTCCTGCGCACCCAGGGGCAGCTCTACCTCTACTACCCCGACGCTGCGGAGATTATCCGCATCCAAGGCAGCGCTCTCCGGGACAGCCTCTTGGGCTCGGACTTTAGCTACGAGGATATGACCGGCGGCCGGGATCTCCTGGACACCTACCGGTTCACCCTCCTGGGAACCGAGTCCCTGGATGGCCGGGAGGCGTACAAGATACAAATGGATGCTAAAAACTCCAGCGTGGCGTACCCGAAGCAGATTGTCTGGATAGACACCCGGGATTTTGTAACCCTGCAATCCCACCGCTTCAGCCTATCCGGCCGGCTCCTAAAGGAGATGCAGGTTCTGGAAACCATGGAGGTGGATGGAAAGATCTTCCCATCCCGGACTACCATGCGCGACACCCTGAAAACCAACAGCTCCACGGAATTCGAGATCCTGGAAATCGAATTGGGCCTCACCCTCCCCCGGGGCATCTTCAGTCTGGAGGAACTCTCATGGTAGCCCCCCAGGTTCTTCATCCCGGATCACCCGGGGCAGGCTCGACGCGGACACCCCAGCCCCTCCTTGGCATGGTCATGGCGGCCCTGGGATTTCCAGGGGGGTGCCGGGCCGGGACTCTCCATCGGACCGGGACTCTCCGCCGGGCCGGGACTCTCCGCCGGGCCGGGACTCTCCATCGGACCGGGACTCTCCATCGGACCGGGACTCTCCACAGAACCGGGACTCTCCACAGAACCGGGATGGTGGGGCAGGCCGGCCATCAAGGCGACCCCGATGAGCTCCCCAGGATTCCCACCCGGCATCGGGCCAATTCTATGGAAATCCCCGGGGTCCAGGGCGGGCGTCTCTCACCCTCCCCAGTACGGATTCTAGTACTGTTCTTGATTCCGGTTCTCATGGGGATCAGTCCGCGGTTCCTGGGCGCAGAGCAAACCCTTACAGCCAAGGTAACCGCCCTGTCCTCCATCCAGTACGACCAGGCTCTGGCCGACCTCGGCCCCCAGGCGGCTCCCGGAGGGGGGTCCCTCCTGCCCGCCCCGGGCTGGTCTGCCTACCCCGGCGCCCAGGCCGAGCTCGGCTTCGCTTCCCGGGGAAACCGGAATGTCCGGGCTGAAATACGGCTCTCGGCGACCCTGGGAACCCTCAGTTTTGTGGATGTATCCCGGCTCTGGGTGAAGTTCCGGGTTTCACCCCTCACGGTTACCATCGGTAAAACCCGCCTTGCCTGGGGACAGGGACTCTTTTTTAATGCCGGGGACCTGCTCCACGGCAGCACCGATCTCACAGCCGATCTGCAGTCCGAAGAGCTCCGGAGCAATGCCGACTGGGTAACCGCCCTCACCTTCAGCCTCGGGACCTTCAGTATTCTGGAAGTAGCGGCGGTACTGCCCGCCCTGAATACCCTGGCAGCTCTCTCCAGCCAGCTGTTCGCAGCCACAGGCCAGGCAGTCTCTGGGGGGACCGACCCCACCTCCAACCCGGGGATGCAGCTCTTTCCTCCCCTATCCCAGGGAAAGGCCGCCCTTCGTCTGGTTCTCCCCCTGGGCCCGGTAAACACCGAAACCGCATATCGCTTTACCTGGCAGCACCATACCTTGAGCATCTCCGCCCAATGGCATCTCCTCACCAATCTCTTCGCCGGCCTCACCCTGCCCATTCCCGGCCCCGGAGCATCCCAGGCTGACCAGGACGACCCGACTGCGGCCCTATCCAGGGACATGCGAATCTCCGCAGGCCTCTACGACATTCTAAAACTCGGCAGAGAATCAAGTATATCCTACCGACTGGAAGCCCTCATCTCCCCCGGGGCAGAGCCTGACGAGATCCTATACCTCTATCCCGAACTCACCCTCGCCATGAATCAAACCATGGCTCTATCGGTCCGGGGCCTCGCTGCCCCCCTGGAAGACCCCTGGGCAAACTGGAACCTGAGTTTCTCCTGGCAAATCTTCCAAGGTACAACCCTCCTGGCCCACCTGGGCGGTAAGGCCGGGGAGCTCGTCTGGGGAATCATGGAACCCGGCGCGCCCCAGGCGGATCTTCGCTTAACCCTGGGAGTACGCTATGTCTACTAATACTGACACCATAAAAACCCGCAAACAACAGCTCCGAAACCGGATCCAGGCCGCCAAGGAGGATTTCTTTACCATTCCCCAGCGCCGGGACTCCGAGGCGGACTTCCTCCTGCCCCAGCTCCTGCGCCTGCCCCAGTGGCAGGAGGCCCCGGGCATCCTCTGCTACCTCTCCATGGAGGACGAGTTCCCTACGGACCGTATCCTCCAGATCGCCCGGGGTTCGGGTAAACCCGTGGCCCTTCCCCGGTTGACGGGCCGGGGCCGGATGGATTTTTTTCTCTGGGACGGCGCTACCCAATCCCTGGAACCCCATCCCTACGGGATGCTCGAACCTCCCAGCGATCCTCAGCAACTGGTCCAGAACCATTTTTTGGATTTTTTAGGTGATTCCAATGCCGGCACTCCCCATCCCTGGGTCTGCATCACCCCCGGACTTGCCTTCGACCGATCATGCCGGCGGCTGGGCCGGGGGGGCGGTTACTACGACCACTACATCTTCCGGATGCGGAAAGACTACCCCGGCGCCCTCTATTTCCTTGCCATGGGTCTCTCATTCCAACTGCAGCGGGCCGTTCCCGTGGACACCTACGACCAGCTGGTGGATGCTACACTGGTTCCCCAGGGGTTGTTTACTCGAACACCAGCCTAGTCGCCCACCGACGTGCCCGTTGGTCCCGGCTCCACCCAAGCAGTACCGAAAAGCCCGGCGGCGGCTCGGGACCTGTGACGCCGGGCACGAAGTCCTCAGCATCAGATATCCCGGCTGTCCCGGATCCGCATATCTGCTGTCAGGCACTCCAAGGACATCCCCAATTCCTTGTTCCCCTCCACAAAGGGAACCCGTTCCCGAAGCCAGTCCACCAGCGCCGGGGCCGATCCCGGTCCTGTGCCGGAATCTGAGCCCAGCCCGGAAACAGCCAGCCATGACCCAAACCGCAGTTCCCAGGCCTGACCCGCAACGGCAAGCCCGTGGGCAGCACAGAGGTAGGCCAGGTCCAGGGCCTCTCCAAGCTTCAACGCGGAAACCGTCCCCATGGAAACCACATCCTGGTTCTGACTCTCGGTAGGACGGGTGAGGACCGAAACCGGTCCGGCGGTATGTTGCGCCTCTGCGGCCAGGGCGCTGGTCGTAATCCCCAGGGCCTTGAGGCCGAAGCGCGGCCCCTGACGGGTTTGTCCATTCCAGGGATCCTCATCACCCCCTCCGACCCCCTCCTCCCCGGGAGGAACCAGATTATCGGGCAGGATTCCCCGGCTATCCAGGAGCTGCTGGACCTGACGGTCCATCAGGGTTGTGGTGGTAGGAAGGGCGATGCGCAGGTAATCGCAGGCCGCCGAAATATGCCCGCCGAAGAAGTTACCGGTATGGTAGACCCGGCGGTCCAGGGTATCGAAGAGGGGATTATCATTAGCCGAATTCAATTCATCTTCTATCCAGGGTTCGATAGCCTGGAGGGTATCCCAGAGCACCCCGTTCATCTGGGGGGCGCAGCGCAGGCTGTATCGGGGCTGTATATTACTGGACCGCCGGCGCATACTTTCCCGAAAGCCCGGGTCGCTGGGGGTATCTGCTATCCTGTGGCTAGGCCGGGCCGGGTCGCTGATGGGAGTAGGATCCAGACCGCCCCGGCGGCGGATGATCTCCCCGGAGGTTCGGGGTCCGGGATGGTGCTTCTGCCGATGCACCCAGTCTTCGAAGGGCTCTCGGGGGGTATTCAAGGCCGCAGCTCCCAGGGCCGTGCAGGCATCGGCCCAGGCAGCAAGGCTCTCGGTCTGGCACCAGTACACCCCCGCCAGGGCTGTCATTACCGCTGTGCCGTTCATCAACGCCAGACCCTCCTTCATCTCCCACTTCCAGGGCTGAATTCCCCGTTCTTCGAAAACCTCCCGGGTATTCTTCACCTCCCCCCGATACCAAACCCGTCGCCCCCCGGCCAATACCGCCGCCAGGTAACTGAGGGGGGTAAGATCGCCGCTGGCACCCACACTCCCGCGGCTGGGAATTACCGGTGCGATACCGGCATTAAAGACCGCCGCCATATGCTCCAGGAGCTCCGGGCGGATTCCGGATACGCCGCGGCAGAGGCTCACTATCCGGGTAAAAAAGACAGCCCGGGACATATTCTCATCCAGAACCGGCCCCACCCCCGCACCATGATACTCTATAACCCCTTCCTGGAGGGCTGAACGCCACTGGGGCGGAATATGCAGGTCGCCCTGGGCCCCGAACCCGGTGGTAACCCCATAAATGGCCTCTCCCCGACGTTCCAGATCCTCAAGGAGAAGCCTGGATTTCCGAGTCTTCTCCAAGACCTCGGCATCCAGGACCAACTCCGCCCCCCGGGTATACACCCGGTAAAGTTCACGTAATGTGATTTTTTTATCACAAATTGCTATTTTTTCCTTGACCATTTATCCCCCTATACCTATATTTGTACCTATACTTAGGTATAAGACTACCGTATGGAGGAAAAAATATGGAAGTAATTAACTTTGGATCCCAGGATATGGGAAACGTCATGGCAAAACTCGGAGACGGAAAGATAGACGACCTGGCCTTTGGAGCAATCAAACTGGACAAAGACGGTACAATCCTCTCCTATAACCAGGCTGAAGGAGCTATCACCGGCAGGGATCCCCAAGAGGTAATCGGGAAAAATTTCTTTACCCAGGTCGCACCATGTACCAACCAGCCGGGTTTCTTCGGAAAGTTTCAAGACGGGGTGGCAAAAAATGAGCTGAACACCATGTTTGAATACGTGTTTGATTATAAAATGCAGCCTACCAAGGTAAAGGTCCACATGATGAAGGCCCAGATCGGGGAAGGCTACTATATCTTCGTAAAGCGTATCTAGTACCTAGACCCCGCACCTGGCGACCCCTGCTCAAAAGGGGTCTGCCATCGCCGAATCACCCCCGGGAGGACCCCCCATGAAACTGCCCCGAAGCATGATAGAACGCTTTGTTCTCGATTTTGTTACCTACCACCTTGCTGCGCTTCGGGGGCAGGGGGGCGGAAACGAAACCGGCGGAAACACATCCCCCCAAACCGGACTGAGTATCCCCCAGAAAAACCGGGAACAGCTTTGGACAACATCCTTTCATGCAGACCCCTGGTTCATGGACAGCCTGGAGCTGGTAACCCTCGCGGGCATGATGGCGGAAAGTTTTCATATTCACCGGGTGGGAATTGAGGATATGCTCCTGGCAAAACCCAGTCTCAAGGACTGGTCCGAACTCGTTGAAACAAGCCTTCAACACTATGACCGGGAACTCACATTTTTTACCTCCGGCAGCACCGGACTCCCCAAAGCGGTAGCTCACCGCACCCGGCTCCTGGAGGAAGAGGTGGATCACCTGGCCGAGACCGTAACAAAAAGCCTTTCCAAGGCCGGCCAGGGCCCTCCCCGAGAAATTCTATCCACCGTTGCCAGTAACCACATCTACGGCTTTCTATTCACCATCCTACTTCCCTTGGCCCTAGATATCCCCGTAAGGCCCCTCAGCGGGCTATCTCTAAACCTAGATGCCGGTCAGATACTAGTAACCATTCCCAACCTCATCCGCAGCTGGCACACCCGATCCCCCTCAGCCCCAAAACAAGGCATGGTACTCACCTCTACCGCACCCCTGGACCGGGAACTTGCGCAGTGGCTCGATTCCGGCCCCATCCCCTGGATGGAGGTCTACGGCTCATCAGAGACCTCAGGTATAGCCTACAGGCAGCGGGCTGAAGACAGCTTCACCCTCCTGCCCTACTGGACTCCATCCCCGGATGGTCAAAGCCTGAGCAGGCAGGGTCTGGAGGAACCGGCGGACCTTCCCGACCTGGTGGAATGGGACACTCGAACCACCCTGCGGCCCCTCGAACGCAGGGACCAAGCCGTGCAGGTTTCCGGAATCAACGTCTTCCCCCGGGAGATCGCCCGGCAGCTGGAAACCAACCCCCTGGTATCAGCAGCCCGGGTGCGGCCCATGGAGACCCCCGGGGGTACCCGGCTGAAGGCCTTCATTGTACCCGCCGACCCGGCCGCCCCAACCCAAGAAACGGAACAACGCCTCCGGAGTTGGGCGGCATCCCGCCTGCCCGGAACCAGCCGCCCCGCCAAGTACAGCTTCGGCCCGCGAATACCCGCGAATGCCATGGGCAAGGAGCAGGACTGGTAGTCATCACCATCCGCCGGAGCTAAACCTGCCTATCCCTGAATGTGCCCCCGGCCCCGTTCCTTCCCCAGCCCGAATTTACCGAGCCCGTACCCACCCAGGACCGCCCGCCGCCCGAGCAATCGCCGCCCCGAACAGGACCACCGGACCGCCCTCCAGTCAGGCGACCGGTATCCCTACCAAACCGCCCTCCTGTCACAGAACCGGTATCCCTACCAAGGCCCCTTACCCACCCCGGGCCCCATTGTTTTCGGTGGGCGATACGCGGTATTTTTGGTATAGTTAACCAATACAGGAGAATCCTTATCCTATTGCAAGAGACCTTTGCACGAGGCCCCTGTAACCACGTTAAAAGGACACCACTATGGCAATGATAAAAAGCGCCCTCGATCTGGCCCTGGAACGAACCAAGGATATCGCCAGCGACAAAGCCTCCCTCAGGGCGAAAGAAACAAAAGAGCGGGGCATGCGGTTATTTTCCCAAATCTACGATTCCCCGGACTTCGACGCCGCTCAGGAAATCACCAAGGCCCCGAAAGAGGATCAGGAACAGCTGCGAAGAGGCCTGTTCCAAACCGCCCTGACCCGGCTCCAGCTTCCCCAGACCGAGGCGGCCCTCCATGACCTTCCCGCTGTAACCCGGGCCCTGATCGCCACTGGAGCGGAAGCCTCGGCGGCAACCCAGATCATGGATCAGCTCCAGAGCCTCTTTGACCGCTACCTCCAGGACCGTGACCAGCTCTACAACGCAGTGGTCCAGCAGTATACCCCGGTTCTCCGGCAGAAGGAGCAGCAGCTTGCCCAACAGACCGGCCGTAAGGTAACCCTAACCCCGGAACAGGACCCGGAGTTCCAGAAATACTTCAAACAAAACCTGGACCAACTGGAAGAACAGTACCAACAAATGGTGGATCAAGCCCGGAGCCAGCTTCAGACCCTCACCGGCCTGTAAGCGCTTCCCGATACGGGGGCGGAACCTCAGGAGTTAGGGGGATTTGAATGCAGACCCAAAGCAACCATGGGCATCTTAAACAGGGAGACCGGCGGAATGTCACCGTCCTGTTCACCGATCTGGAGGACTTCACCCGGCTCTCCCAGGACCTGGATCCAGAAGAAACCGAGCAACTCATGGATACGGTATTCTCCAGTTTCGAGCAGATCATCCGGCGACACGAAGGAACGGTTGAAAAATATATCGGCGACGCCCTGGTAGCAGTCTTCGGCACCCCCAGAATTCATGAGGACGACCCCGTACGGGCTGTACATGCAGCCCTGGATTTTTACCAGGTTGTACGCCGGCTGAACCAGGGCTTCACCACCCACAACCAGGGGCTGCGGTTCAGGACCGGAATTCACACCGGCCTCATCACCACGGGGAAGCGGGGTGATCACACCGTGGTGACCGGCCACACCATGAACATTGCCGCCCGATTACAGAGCGCCGCCGACCCGGGAACCATTCTGGTAAGCGAACAAACCCACCAGGAATGCGGCGGGGAGTTCGCCGTATCACCGCCCCAGGAGATCAAGGCCAAGGGCATCAGCGACCTGATCTCAGCCCGAAAGATTCTCGGGCGCAGCCCCCATTCCCTTAAAGATGAACGGTTCTTCCTCGGCAACACCGACCTGGAATCCGAGATTCTGACCGCATACCTTCGGTTTGACGGTACATCCCCCGGGGGATTTCTCCTGGAAGGAGAGCCCGGTTCGGGCAAAACGGCCCTGGCCAAACACATCATCAGTAAACTCAGGGCCTTCCCCGACTTCCAGGCCCCGATCCTCCACGCCCGGGCGCGCAAGTTCCGCAGCCGCCCCTTCGCCGTCATCACCGACAGCATCATCAACACCCTGCACCTCTCCCCGGACAGCGCCCCCGAAGAGATCACCGCCGCCCTGGAACACCAGTACAGGATCCCCCAATCCTCCGCCCGGGCTTTCCCCGCCACCCTGGAGCTGCATTCCAAGGACAAGGCGCCGGGGGACTACCTGCCCATGCTCACGGAAATCTTCCGGGCCATCCTCAGTACCCCGACCCCGGGGCCCTACCAGCCCATCATCTTCGTCGACAATACCGATTTCATTGATCCCCAAAGCATGGCGTTTTTCCGGTTCTACATCCGTCAAAGTCAGCAGTTTCCCTTCTTCCTCTTCACCGACCGCCACCCGGGGGAGGATATCTGCTCCCTCTTTCCCGACATCGAGGTCCGGGAGGTTCCGCCTCTGGGGACGGTGGACGCCCAGGCTCTGATTCAGCATCTTCAGGATCAATACCAGCTTCCTCTCAAACACGAAGATGTTCAGCGAATTCTGACCAGCGCCGGGGGCAATCCCCTGTTCCTCCAGAGCTACATCCGGTACATGGCGGAACACCACGAAGAACAGAATCCCGTGGAGGTACCGTCAACGGTACAGAACGTGTATCTGGCAGAGCTGAGCACCTATAACGATGATGTACGGGATTTGCTAAAGAAACTATCGGTGTTTAACCATTCCTTCTCCCTGGCTGATGCCCAGTGGATGCAAACCCAGACCCAGGGGGATCCCGGTTTAGTAACCCGGGCCCTGGAGTTCTTCCTCCAGCAGGATATCATCACCCAGGAAAACGACATCTACTACTTCCGCCACGATGTACAGAAAAAAGCGATATACAACAGTCTCCTAAACTACAACAAACGTATTCTGCACCGCCTCATCGCTGCCCGCATGAGAATGCAGGATCATCCCCATCCGGTCCGGCTGGTTCACCACCTTGTGAGGAGTGAAGCCTACCAGGAAGCCTTGGACGTACTAAAGACCGCTCCGGACCGCAGCGTGAACCTGGATTTTCTGCCCTATCTTGAACTCATGGAATCAACCTTCCAGGGGGATGATCTGGATACCCAGCTGAGCATCCAGTTCAGCCGTTGTGCTATTCTCTTTAATAACGGGCGCACCAAAGAGGCCGACACCATCGTACAAAAAATCCTCAGCACCGCTATATCCCGCCAGCATCTGCCCTCCGCAGCCCGGGCCTACCACCTGTTAACCGGGTATAATGCGAAAAGTTTCCGGTACAATAAGGCATCCTACTGCGGCATGAAGGCCTTGGATTTTTACCGCCGCAGCAACCCCGAGCACCCCGCCCAGGGAAACCTGCTTCACATTCTTGTGGGTATGGAAACCGCCCGGGGTTCTGTGAACCGGGCCCAGGAGCTCCTTGATGAGCTTGATCAAACCGCCCGGGATGTCCCAGCCATCCGGTTCGCCGCCGACTTCGCCCGGATAGAATTCCTTGAAATTCAGGGGCTGTACCGGGATGCCCAGGACCGTCTGGCTGCCCTGCCGGATACCTTCCAGGATTCGGATGTTCCCCTCTACAAGGAGCGGTTTATGGCGAGTCTGGCATGGAACCGTCTTGATCTGGAGCAGTTTCTGTCGGTAGCTCCGGCTATTATCCAATCTCCCAGCCAGGATGCAGCCACCCGGGCACGCCTCAGCGCCCGGACTGCCTTCGCCCGGCACTCCCTTCTGGGTTTCGCCCCGGGAGATTACCTCGACCAGGCAGCCTTCTACAGCCTTAGGACCCAAAACGATTTCGATCTGCTCAGCGCTGAAGCCGGACGGTCCCAGGTTCTGGCTTGTCTGGGAGAATACGAGAAGGCCGAGGCAGTCGCCCGGGAAACCCTCTCCCTGGCCCTGCGGCACTCGGCCTTCCACCCCGCCTTTACCCTGCTCATGGTGCTTCTGGAAACGGCCGTCATACGGGGAAATCAGAAGGAGATTGAGTTTTATCTGATTGAAGCAGAGCATATCCATCGCCAGGGCATGTACTTGGATCCCCTGGACACCATTCAGTACCGCTATTTCAGGGCCATCCACCTGCCTGCCGGCTGCCAGCCCAGGCCGGAGGAGGAGCTCCAGGAGCTATGGAGCCGTACCCTGGAAAACCTCCAGGGAGAGAGGGGCGTTGAAATCCTCCTGGGAATGAGAAATTTTGCAGAAATTCAGAAAAGTCTTGAAAGCCGTACCCGGTCATGACAGAATACGAGTATGAACGACTTTGAAGTACTCCAGGGAGTACCACTTTTTAAGGCTCTGAACCCGAAATACCTCAAGACCATTTACAAGGCCTGTACCCGCCGGGATTTTGCACCCGGAGAGTACCTGGTAGAACAGGGAACCCAGGGAGTTGGGCTTTTCATCATCGAGAGCGGTTTGGTGAAGGTCATTAAAACCCGCACAGACGGAACCATCATTGATGTGGCAAAACACGGTCCCGGAGAGTTTATCGGGGAAATGAGCATTATTGACGGTGCTCCCCGGTCAGCAAGTGTCCAGGCTCTGGAGGCGACTCAATGTCTTGTACTCTCAAGCTGGAGCTTTCAGTCCATTCTGGAGGCCCATCCCGAGGTGGCCTTGGGAATCCTCCCCATGCTGGCTAAACGCTTTCGGGAGACCAACGAGGCGCTGCTCAAGGCCCAGGGTGAATAACCGGTAGGATCGTCGCCATGTTACCAGGAAGAACGGTTCGCATCCTGTCCATTGATGGCGGCGGTATCCGGGGCATTATTCCGGCCCTGCTTCTCCATCACATCAAACAGAATCTTGAGGCCCGGGGGCAGGAGAAACCCTTTGCCCGGATCTTCGACCTTGTCGCGGGCACCTCCACCGGGGGCTTGATCGCCCTGGGGCTCACGGCTCCGGATACCGAAACCCCTCCGGCATCAAACCTGCTCTCCTGGCTGACTCGCCGCCGCCCGGAACCGAAACTGGGCATCATGAACCTGGTGGATTTCTACCGGAAACAGGGAGAGTCTATCTTTCCCTCCCGGGGATTCCACCGCTGGAGGAACCTTGCCCAGGCGTTTACCGAAAAATACGATACCCAGGCACTAGAAACCATCGCCCGGGACATCCTGGGCGACCTTACCCTGCGTCAAACCCTCTGTCCTGTATTGATTACTGCCTACGACACCACCCGAATGTCCATGCAGCTTTTCCGGACCACCAAGGCCCGGATCGATAAGAAGGAAAACTTCTACCTCCGGGATGTTCTCCGGGCCACCAGCGCCGCTCCAACCTACTTCGAGCCCCACCAGCTCAGTCCGGTAGACCGGCCGGACCTGGAGTATACCATGGTGGACGGTGCGGTGTTTGCCAACAATCCCGCCCTCCTGGCCTACTACGAGGCGAAGCGGATTTTCCCCCTGGCAAAACGCTTTGTCATTGTATCCCTTGGAACGGGACGGCAGCAGCGCAGCTACGAGTACGACCAGATGCAGCGCTGGGGCTTCCTAGACTGGATCAACCCCCTGAAGGGCGTCCCCCTGCTCACCATGATGAACTCCGCCCAGAATCAGCTGGCCACCTACCAATTGGATCGTGCCAGGGATGTAGACTATATCCGCCTGGACCGCGCCCTGGAGGGCTGCAGCGCCCGGATTGACGATGCCAGCCCCCGAAATATCGAGTGCCTGGAAGAGTTTGTAGAAAAAATCATCGCCAGCTCCGAACCCGAGCTCACCCGCATAATCAACCTTCTTAAGCGAGCCTAGGCCCATTTCCACCAGCAGCCCAAGGAGTAGCCCAAGGAGCAGACTCGCCCACCTGCTGGTCCGTAGGCTACCTGGATCCGGTGATCATGGTAACCCAATCCTCCGGTAACAGGGAAACGGGATAGACGAAGGCAATCCTCCCCTCGGAGGAGCCCCGCACGACCTGGGTCGGCATCCCAACCAGATCTCCCCGGTGGTTCAAGGCTGCCCCTCCGGAGTTTCCCGCATTAATCTCGCCGTCCGTCTTGATGATGGCCCCAAAATCACCCCGGTTCTCAAAGCCGCTGACCACCCCCCGGCTCAGGGTAATGGTCGTCCGGGTACCCAGACTGCCCACCCGGGGATAGCCGATGAAGGTCAGCTCCTCCCCCAGGGTTAGGTCATCGGGGTTGCCCAAACTCAGGTAGGGTAGATTCAAGGGATCGGGCAGGGGTTGTCCGTAGAGCCCCGAGGTTATCCGCAGCAGGGCGATATCCCGGGCGGGATCGACTGCCACTACCCCGGCTTTGAACAGTTCCTGGGGCGGAAAACGGTGGTCCAGACTGAGGCTGACCAATACCTCCGTCCCCATGAGGTGGGAGGCTTCAACCACGTGGTAGTTGGTAAGAATGAGCCCATCGGGAGATACGATGCACCCCGAACCGCCTCCGAACTCGTCTAGTAATTCAACGGTGGCGTAGAGCTGCCGAGTTAGGTCTCCGGGGTTGGCGGTCCCCGGGAACTGATCGCCTCGGGGAAGGGCCGGATAGGATAACAACCGGGCCGGCGCCTGATCCCCCAGGCTTGCTTCCAGGGTAAAATCTGCCCCCACATCATCCATGGCCGCCAAGACCATGATTCCGTAGCGGATGGTCCGGTCCTCCTGGGCGTCTAGTACCAGCCATTCTGTAGAACTGTAGGAGCGGGACTGGTATTCCGCCTCATAGGGATCCGCCCGCAGCCCCCCGATAAATACGTAGAGGTCTGCGTCGGCCTGGGATCCGTTTAGGTCGATACGGAGGGTCCGGGTTCCCCGGGGCACCGTTACCTCGTAGGCAGCCATCATTCCCGATCCGGGTTCCAGTGAACCGTGTACCGGCTGGCCCGGCTGAAGCATCGATCGGGATTCCGGCCGGATGATATCCATGGTAAGGGTGTAGGGTATCAGCTGGCGGCTTCTCCCCTCCCAGGCGGGAGGCTTGTTCCACTGGTAACTGACCTCAATCCAGTAGACCCCGGGTTCAATCCGGGGCTCGTTTAGCCGGGACAGGTACAGTTCTTCGTTGTAGCGTTCTGTCTCGGAATAGACCACCAGCTCCTCGTTTTCGTTAAAGAGGGCAAGATCCAGATCCGCCCGGGCGCCGGAGAGGGAAAACCGCACGCCGTAGGCGGTGGACGGGATGGAGATCCGGTACCGCTGGGAGGGCATATCCGTGACGGTATACTCCAGGCTACCCTGGGCTGGGCTTCCGGGTATTAGGCGCAGATCCCGGGTCTGCCCGGCCAGGGGGGAGAGTCCAAGCATGAGAAACACCCCAAAAAAAACAAACCATCTACCGCCGTACCGGCCCCTCGGGTATATAACCATCTTTCCATCCTTTTCCCTGGTATCCTATGCTATAGTAGTAAGAAATATCAATAATTGCGAAAGGACGGTACTATGTCATATCAACGGACCTTTGCCATGCTTAAACCAGGAGTGCTGCAGCGCAGGATTTCCGGCGATATAATTTCTCGGATTGATCGCAAAGGGTTGAAGATTCTTGCCCTAAAAATGATGGTGATTGACAAGCCCCTGGCAGAGCGGCATTACGCTGAACACCAGGATAAACCGTTTTTCACGGAGCTGGTTTCCTACATGACCAGTGGACCGGTGTTGGCGATGGTATTGGCGGGGGAACATGCTGTCCATCAGCTGCGGGTACTCTGCGGTCCTACCAATCCCGACCAGGCGCCTCCGGGGACTATCCGGGGGGATTTTTCGGAGATCATGAATAGAAACGTTATCCACGCATCGGACTCTCCCGAGAGTGCCGAGCGGGAAATAGGCCTCTTTTTTACAGACCAGGAAATACACGAATACGAGGACGATAATGATAAATGGATCTACTAAGTCTCCGGCTTTTACTGCCGGGGGCAGCGGCGGATTAGCCGGGGACGCCGGCGGGCTTGGGGTATCCGGCAGCAGCGGCTTAGTCGCGGGCAGCGGCGGAGTGTCCGGCGGATTAGCCGGGGGCGCCGGCGGGCTTGGGGTATCCGGCAGCAGCGGCGGAGGGCTCGGATATGCCGCAGGTGGCGGCCCCCGGATGGCTGCGGGTGCTTCTGGGGGAGCTGGTGGAACGGGGGTCGTCTCTTCCCCCATGGCATCCTCCGGGGGCGCCAGTGCCTCCGGTTCGGGTTCCGGTGCCTCCGGTTCCGGTGCTTCGGGTTCCGCTTCCGGTGCCTCCGGGGCCGGGTATAGTGCCGGGTCCCCCGGGGGAAACCGAACCCTGAAGAGCCCTCTGGGTGATGTGACCGACCTCGGGGATCCCCAGCTCTGGCAGCTGGAGTCGGTGTACCCCGGGCTCGACAGCCCTCAGTATAAAGGAGATATCCAAGAGCTCCGGGAGCTCATAGAACGGGCCAGTAAGGTCTTTGCCGAGGAACCGGACTCCCAAACCAGGGCTGTAGAGTGGCTCACCCAGTGCCTGGATCTTCAGGCCCGGATCGCCACCCTGGACGAAACCCTGGAAAGCTATCTCTATTGCCGGTACTCCACCGATACCAGAGACAGTGCCGTCATGGCGGAACTGAACGCCGTGGAAGCCATGGTGGTGCCGGCAAAAACGGCCCAGGTGGTGTTCCGCAACAGCCTCGCCCGGGCCTGTTCCCGGGGATTTTTCGGCAGGGCGTTGGCGGACCCCCCGGGGTCGAGCCGTGGAGCCTCCCAGGCCCGGGAGGTATCCCGGGCCATTCGTGAGAGCTTGGCGGATCTTCCCCCCGGACTTGCCGATTTTCGGTTTGTTCTGGAAGAGGCCCTGGAGGAACAGAAGCACCAGATGAGCCCTGAGCTGGAAGACCTCGCTGCTGATCTAAACCGTTCCGGCGGTGAGGCCTGGGGCCGGCTGCAGCAACAAATTTCTTCCAACCTCTCCATGCCCTGGAAGAACCCGGGTGAATCGGATAAAACGCCGGGAACGCCCGCCGCCCCAGCCTCTTCCCGGGATTCCGCCGAGGGATCCAGGGCAGAAGACCCTTCAGGTTCTGTAGAACAACCCGATCAACCCCAGCGAAAAACCGTCATCGAGCTTCGATCCCTGGCCTTCGATCCGGACCGCCGAATTCGAAAACAGGCCTACGAGCTTGAGCTGGAGGCATGGAAACAGGTGGAAATACCCATGGCGGCAGCCATAAACGGGGTAAAGGGATTTTCTATAAGCATTGATTCGCGCCGGGGCTATGAAGAATCCCTGGACCGCTCGGTAGCCCTTAACCGCATAACCCGGAAAACCCTGGATGCCATGATTTCAGCCATGGAACAACACCTGCCCGACTTCCACCGGTACCTCCAGAAGAAGGCGGAGCTGCTCGGCTTGGAACGCCTCTCCTTTTACGACATCTTCGCTCCCCTGAAGGCCCCGGACTCACCTGAACCCGCCCCACCCCGGAACAGCGGCCGGGATCAGTCCTTTCCCAGCACCTGGAGCTATGAACAGGCCGGAAATTTCATCATCGAAACCTTCCGGGGCTTCAGCCAGGACCTGGGCGACTTTGCTGCAAAGGCCTTTGAGTCCCGGTGGATCGACGCGCGGCCCCGCCCGGGAAAGATCGGAGGCGCCTACTGTACCGATCTGCCAAAGCCCGGAGAAAGCCGTATCTTGGCAAACTTTGACGGCAGTTTTTCCAGTGTTTCCACCCTGGCTCACGAACTCGGCCACGCCTATCACAGCTATGTGCTCCGGGACCAGCCCCAGCTCCTGCGCAGCTACCCCATGACCCTGGCGGAGACCGCATCCATCTTCTGTGAAACCATTATCTATAACACTGCCATTGAGAATTCAGGGGGATTCCAACGTCTGAGCCTCATCGAGGGCATTCTCTCCGAGAGCACCCAGGTGATCGTAGACATTCTCAGCCGCTTTTATTTTGAGCGGAATCTCTTTGGATCCCGAAAGAACCGTGAACTGAGCCCCGACGAGCTCTGCCAGGCCATGGTCCAGGCTCAGAAGGACAGCTACGGCCCGGGACTCAACCAGGAAGAACTGCATCCCTACATGTGGGCAGTAAAGGGCCATTACTACAGTCCTGAACTGGCTTTTTATAATTTCCCCTACGCTTTCGGACAGCTCTTCGGCCTCGGACTCTACGCCCAGTATAAGGAGAACCCCAGAGAGTTCCCGGAAGCCTACCGGACCATCTTGGTAGAAACCGGCCGTGCCAACGCAGTGGATGTCTGTAAGTCGGCAGGCTTCTCCATAGAAACCCCGGACTTTTGGAATCAGGGACTTTCTGCTATAGTCAATTTTGTGAACATCTTCACCAAGGGATCAACATGAAATCAATCGGCATGATCGGCGGCGGTGCATGGGGCACGGCCATCGGAAAGATACTGGCGGAAAAAGGGCACCAGGTTCAGATATGGGCCTACGAGCAGGAACTGGTGGACTCCATCAACACCCGGCAGGAAAACAACCTGTACCTGCCCGGGGTAAGTCTGCCGGCCAACCTCACGGCCGATAGGGATATCCGGGCCGTGGCCCAGGATAAGGATTTTGTCATCTTTTCCACCCCATCCCTTTACCTGCTGCCCGCAGTCCGGCAAATCGTCACGGTACCAAACATTGCCGAGGGGCACACCCCCCTGGGAGTGCTCACCAAGGGATTCGTCCATACCCAACGCGGACCCCGGCTCATCCTGGAGACCATGGAGGACTACCTGCCTGGATTTTACAAGGGCAACCTCGTGTACATCTCCGGTCCGAGTCACGCCGAGGAGGTCGCCCGGGGCAAGCTCACCGGTTTGATCTCCGCCAGCCAGAACCCCAAAAACTCCATCCGGTTCCGGGAACTCTTGAACTCCGAAACCCTGATGGTCTTCTCCAGCCTGGATGTAATCGGCGTACAGATCAGCGCCGCAGTAAAAAACGTGGTCGCCATAGCCTTCGGCATTATGGATGCTATGAAGGAATTCTCAGGAACCGTGGGAGATAACACCGAAAGCCTCCTCCTTGCAGCGGGTCTAAACGAAATCCAGACCATCGCCCGGGCCATGGGCAGCACCCATCCCGAAACCTTCACCTCCATCGCAGGAGTTGGCGACCTGGACGTTACCTGCCGCTCCATCCACGGCCGGAACCGCCGCTTCGGCCGGGAAATCGTCCTGAAGCACATCTTGGAACCCTTTTCCTCCATCGATGATCTGCTCAGCAACCTCCAGGAACTCGGCTACCTTCCCGAAGGCGCCGTGGCTGTGGCCAACGTCAAGGAACTGGCGGAACGGCTGAACCTGAAACTGCCCATAAGCAGCGGGGTATTCCGCATCCTGAACAAGGAAAATACCCCCATGGACGAGGCTCGGGGAATCTTAGCAAGCCTGACCGGCGCCCGGCTGGACTTCCATGTAGATTTTCCCTGACCAGCCTCCCCCGACCCCCCGCCAGAACCGAACCGTTACCCCTCGGTTCACCCGGCCGGTACCCCCGGGGAGGCCAGAAAGAACACAGCCCACGGCTGGAAAAGGAGGCACCATGGCCCGCGCCAAGGATCAGGAAAAACGGCAACTCATTCTCACCACCGCCAAGGCCCTCTTCGCGCGCCAGGGCTTTCACAACACCAGTGTCAGCCAACTGGTAAACCAGCTCGCCATCCCCGTAGGCTCCATCTACACGTACTTCCCTTCCAAAGAAGAAATACTCCAAGCCATCATCGAAGAGGGCTGGCAGGACCTTAAAACCGCCCTGGACCAGGAACTCACCCAAGCAGCCTCCCTGGAAGCCCAACTCGAGATTCTGGTGTCCAGCGTACTCCCCCGGCTCTTTCAGGACACGGATCTCATCTCAATCATCCTCAGCGAGGGTCTAGAAATCTCCCGATTAGACGAAAAAATCGACAGCCTCATCACCCTGGTTCTCAACCTCCGCAAAGAAGCCGGCCTCATGGAACTCTCCTCCGCCGACCCGGCCCTAACCAGAATTCGGACGGCAATAATTATCTATTTTCTCGGACTCATGAACGCCGCCAGACTCTGCACCCGAACCCCCCTGGGCATCTCCCAGGCGGATCTGCTCAGCTTCATCCGAGACCTCATTCACCGTGAACTCGCTCTTTCCTAGGGTGATTTTACTGCCACCGGCAGGACAAGACCTTTTTTCTGTCCCCCGCCCTCTCGCCGAACCGGACTAAGATAGGGAGACTTCCTCCACATGGTTCGCAGCAAGGCACCACGGAACAGCCGCACCAAGGGTCGAATCCTTCGTGTCCTTTCTCCCACCATGGTGTAATACTCCTCCAGAGTAACGCGCTGGTACCCCAGCAACTCCTGGCCCTCCCGGGTATCCATGAATCCACAGTGAAAATCTGCCGTCGAAAACGCATTCTTCTGGAGAACCGCCCCCTCCATTCCGAAATAGGCCAACATCCGGGTAAGGTAGGCTGCGAAACTGGTTCGGCAATCCCGCCCCCCGGCGATATTAAAAATCTTCCGGCTGCCGGCGGGGTTTTCCACCCCTCGTATGAAGGCCCGGGCAACATCGTCAGCATGGCAAATCTCAATATCGGTATCCAAGGGCATCTCGAACATCAGGGGATCCCGCTGCAGCTTCTCAGGGCTTACCACATAGGTCAGCCGTAGCACCCGCCAATCCACATCCGAACGGCGAACCAGGTCCTCAGCCGCAGCCTTCTGGATCGCATACCCATCCCGGTTCCCCGGAGAAACCGGGTCTCCCACCCGTATTTCCCCCGTTCCCCGTCGATCACCATAAATCGCTATCGATCCGGCATAGGCCAATACGGGCCGCTGTTTCCGGGGTATCGCCTCCAGCACCTTCAGCAGGGTCCGGGTGCCCCCCACGTTCACGGCCTCCGCCAAGGCTGGATGACTCTCCGAAGCCGGGGGAATCACGGCAGCCAGGTGAATCACCCCCTGGCAACCTGCTACAGCCTTTTCCAAAACCCCATAGTCGGTCACCGAGCCCCAAAAAATCTGGAGCAGGCTGTGTTTCGGCAGACTGCGCATGACCTCAAGACGCCGGGCGAACCGCCCCAGGCGCCTGATACTCCCTCGGGAACGGCGGTTGGCGACCTCTACCGCCCGCACCCGGTAGCCATCCCAGAGAGCCTGACGCACCACCGACCGACCCACCAATCCACCCGCTCCGGTTATCACCAGTGTCATACCGCCCTCCTCTCCAACTTTGAACGAACATTCATTCTTTATTATACATCGGAAGGAACAGAAATTCCAGGATAACCCCATCACCCGGCATAGATTAGACGGAACCCCTCCCAGGGTGGAAAAGAGATGTAAGCCCCGGCTTGTCACTACCCCGGGAATTGTGTATATTATGCCCACATCGGCGCCGTACCCAAGTGGTAAGGGAGAGGTCTGCAAAACCTTCATGCACCGGTTCGAATCCGGTCGGCGCCTCTTTTTTTCCGTTCCTCTCGGAACGGTTTATATACAGGCCGGCCTTTTTGAGGCTGGCTTTTTTTCTATCCAGACCGGAGGGACCCCCAAGCAGCGCGATCTAAAACCCCGGCAGCCACCCCTGGTCCTCGTTTCTAGGTGCAAGGCCTGGCATCCTGCAGCTCGGCCTCCCCTGGAGCAGAACCTGGACCTACACCGACTGGAGATTATCGCCTTTTTTCAGCCTCATGACTTGAGAATTTCTCCACAGCCTCTTGAATCATGGGCGCGGGGCCGGGACGGCCGTTTACCAGGGTGGCGGCGGTAATACGGGCATCAGCCATAACTACCCCGTCGGAAGAACGTACAATCTGCTGGGTAAACCGGTATCTCAGGCGTCCCCGCGGTTCCACCTTGAGACGGACGGAGAAGCGGTCGCCGGAACGCAGACTCTGACGGTAATCCACCTCTATATTCACCACCACGGGGTCAATGCCCTGGGTATGAAGCTCGGCGAAATCCAGGCCGATGGTACGCATAAACATATGGCGTCCGTGCTCAAAATAGTTCAGGTAGGTTGCGTTATTCACTATTGCCTGGGAATCCAGTTCATAATCCCGAACATCCAAGGTAACTTCAAAGATCCAATCCTTCATGGTATGCTGCATCTCCTTCATATAGTACGCAAAACGACAGAACCATCGTTCTTCATTTCCGAACTTAGCATTTCTATCAGAGGGTCCTCTGCTCCCGGTAGCGTTGATATAAGGATAGAGGAATCATCATCACGCCGTTCACTAAAAAATCGTCCCTTCTGCCTTGGAGGATTTCAATCTCCGGCACAAGCTCCACGTCCAGCAACTCCAGGGGATCCAGGTTCTGGCCGCCGGGTGTTTCCAGATCCTCGGCAAGGTAACAATGCAGGTGATTTGTCATAAAGGCTGGATTCGGATTCATCGAGCCCAGGGTAGTCCATTGTTTTGCGGTATACCCGGTTTCCTCCGTCAGCTCCCGGCGCACTGCATCATCGGGAGACTCCCCGGAATCCACAAGTCCCCCGGGAAACTCCAGGGCAAGCCGCCCCTCGCCGTGCCGGTATTGTCGGACCATGACAAAGCAGCGTCTGCCCCGGGAATCCTGGGTTATGGCGATGACGTTCACCCAGTCGGGGCTTTCCACCAGGGTAAAATCACCCTCGTCCCCCCGGATATTCCGATGACGGGCCTCCAGGACCGTCAGAATCGGGGAGGTGTACACCCTGCGGCGACGAATCTCTGTCCAATGTAAACGGGAGGTATCTTCCATCCGGGCATGGTAGCCCGGGTGATCCAGGTAGAACAAGCAGTGAAATCACCCTGAAAAGAGAAAAACCAGGCCCTGGGGGAAAAATTTGCGGATATCCAGGGAATACATTAGCATTCTAGTATGAGAATCCGCGGAAAATTCATGACCATGGTCGGTTTACCCCTGGCCGGACTGATTGCAATTTTGGGTGTGGGGCTTTTCAGCTTCATACGGATCCAGGACATCAGCACCGAACTCAGTAGGGTTGAAGAGTATTTGGCCGCTCTGATCAATGCCGACCGGGATGCGTACCAGGCCTACCTGAATGAACTGCAGGCCGCCGCGACCATAGATGCCGCGGAGCTTCAGGCCATCGACCGGGAAAGCACCGAAAATCTGGACCAGGTACTCCAGCGGGTGGACAGCACCAAGGCCGGACACGATCAGGAAATGGCCCGGGTATACCAAGACTTCCTGGGAGAATACAATATCTGGCGGGCCAATAGCCGGGACATTATCGGCCTCTCAAGTTCTTCCGCCGAGGAGATCCGGGCTGCCCGAACCGCTGCAAGGAACGCGGCCTCATCATTTGAGGTAACCCGGGCTATCATTGACCAACTCGGCCAGTTGGTGGACACAGCTCTCCAGAATCAGGGTATCTCCTTACAACGCCGCCTCGCTTTAGAATCCGCCCAGTCCCTGGTGCTGAATGCAGACCGCGATATCTATCAGGCCCTGGTTACCCAGCTGCAGGCAGTAGACGCCCAAACCCGCGCCGATTTGGAAGCCCTCCACCAGGAGAATACCGAAAATCTGGATCAGACCCGGGATAGAATCGATCAGGCTGCTGCCATTATCGGCCAGGGGGGCGCCAGTCTGGTGGCGGAGTTCACCCTGGATTTCGCGAATTACCGCAGGGAAAATAACCGGTTCTTTGAAGAGATGCTTCTGTCCATTGATGATATTGCCCGGCGGTCCCAGATTAGCGCCCAGAACACCTCCACCTTTGAAGGTATGCGGGAGGATATTGACGGGTTGGTACAACTCGAAGAGAACCGCGCTGTAGAACTGCGGAATAATTTAGCAACCCTGATCCGAGGCAGTGTGGTTACCTACATCATCATAACCCTGGTTATTCTGGGGGTATCGGTGCTCACGGCAGTGCTCATTGCCCTGGGGCTCATTCGCACCATCACCGCTGGGAAGAATGCCATGGACGAGCTTGCCCAGGGTAACCTGGACCTGGAGGTTCACAGTACCCAGCAGGATGAGATCGGCGATTTGGCCCGAGCCATGGATGGGACTGCGGCGCGACTCCGGGATATTGTTTCGGGGATTCAGAATACTGCTGCCCAGCTCAGCTCAGGGAGCAACCAGATCAGCAGCGCCGCCCAGGGACTTTCCGAGGGTGCCACCGAACAGGCCGCAACCACCGAAGAAATCTCCAGCTCCATGGAGCAGATGATGGCCAGCATCGATCAAAACAGCCAAAACGCCCAAACCGCCGAGGTCATTACCACCACCGTGGAGAGGAACGCCGAAGAAAGCAATAAATCGGTCCAACAAACGGTTCAGGCTATGAAGGAAATCTCCGAGCGGGTGGGTATTATCGGTGAAATTGCCCGGCAGACCAACCTCTTGGCCCTCAACGCGGCCATTGAAGCCGCCCGGGCGGGTGAATACGGCAAGGGCTTTGCTGTAGTTAGTTCGGAAATACGCAAGCTCGCCGAGCGCAGCGGTAAGGCGGCGGAAGAGATCGGCGACCTGACCGGGCAGTCTGTCCGCAGCGCAGAGGATACCGGAGGGAAACTCATTGCCCTGGTGGAGGAAATCCGAAAGAGTGCGGATTTGGTCAGGGAAATCAGTGCAGCAAGCAGGGAGCAGAGCTCAGGTACCGACCAGATTACTAGAGCGCTCTCCGACCTGGATACCGTCGCCCAGTCGACCTCCAGCTCCAGCGAGGAGCTGGCCTCGGCTTCCGAGGAACTGGCTGCCCAGGCAATTTCCTTGAGCGAGATGATCTCCTTCTTCCACACCGAAGCCCAGACAGGAAAAACTACCCCCGGGCTGCTGGCGGATCACCGGCTGAACTCCGGCGGTTCAGATGATTCCGGAGATTCGGAATAACCCGGAAGAATGAAGAATGCATCCCCATGGGGGGATGAGTTCCAAGGCCGGAGAGTTTAGGCTACAATGGGATTGATGAAGAAAAACCATTGGTACACCCGGCTGAAAAGCCTCATTGAATACAGCCTCAGAAATCTCTACGAACGCGATCAGACCGTACGGCTCAGTCTGCTGGGGGCTCTGGCAGGGGAATCGGTATTCCTCCTGGGTCCGCCGGGGGTGGGAAAGAGCCTGATCGCCCGGCGGCTTAAATACTGCATCAGGGACGGCAGGGCCTTTGAATACCTCATGGGACGGTTCTCCACCCCGGATGAACTATTCGGACCCGTGTCCATCCAGCGGCTGACGAACCAAGACCGCTACGAGCGGCTGGTTTCCGGTTACTTGCCGGATGCGGACATCGTCTTCCTGGATGAGGTATGGAATGCCAGCCCACCCATTCAAAACGCCCTGCTCACCGCCATGAATGAAAAAAGGTACCGCAACGGCACCGAGGAACTCACCATCCCCATGAAACTCCTCATGGGAGCATCCAACAGCCTGCATCCCGGGGAGGAAACGGCGGCCTTCTGGGACCGGTTTCTCATCCGCCTCCAGGTACATCCCATAACCGAACAGCAGAGTTTCCTGGATTTTCTCCAGGATCAGGAAGATCCCTATGCCGACCCGGTGCCCCCGGAGGTTAAAATCACCCGGGAAGAATGGGAAACCTTCCAGGCCCAATCCACCGAGGTTACCCTGCCTCCTGTCATAACCAACCTGCTCTACCAGGTACGGTCCGCCCTGGCGGCTGACCACCCCAGCTCTGACCGGCGCTGGAAAAAGATCCTGCGGCTGCTAAAAGCGAGCGCCCTAGCAAACGGACGAGACAGCATCGGACTCTCGGACTGTTTCCTCCTGGAACATTGCCTCTGGGAGACTCCCGACCAGGCCGAGACCATGGGTGAACTTATCAACCAGGCGGTTTCCCGCAGTCTCCAGGAACTGCAACGACCCCTGATGAGAGAACTGGAGGGCTGCCGGGGAGCGCTACAGGAGATAGAACAGACCCTGGCTGACCAGGGCACCTACCAAGTGCACGAGCCGCTGATCATCGATGGAGAGTATTACCGGTTTCTGCCCGATTCCGAGGATTCAGCAGAATCGGCGGAGACCACGACAGACCGGGAATTTCGCATTTGGCGGCCCGACGCCGAACCGATTCTGGAAGAATCACCCCGGGAACAACATGCTGAGATTTTCGTCCACCACCAGGGACGGCTGCAGTCCACCCTCCGGGGCCGACTCTGTCCCCGGGGCAGTACCGGGAACAGTCCCGGACTGGTTATCCGCTTCGATGACGCCAGGGAGATCAGGGGCACCATAGAGGTGCAGCCCCGGATGTTTCGTCCCGAAACGCCGGAGCAATTCGCTACGATCCTGGGTTCCATGAACGGGACACCGCAACTGGAATCCTGGAAGGAAACCCTGAAGGAGAACCGCAGCAAGGTGCTTCAAGCCCTAGCGACCATTGATTCCATGGGACGGGATTTGTCCCAGGAGATCAGCGAGCATCTCTTCACCCCCCGGGAGGAGCTGCAGACCCTGGATGCCCCCCTGGTCGACCTGGCCCGGGACTTTTCCATCCTCGGCGAAACCCTGGACCTGTACCTGAATTCCCGTACCGCCTGGAGGGACTAGGGTGCACCACTGTCCCTTTGCCCATGACGAGCTTCCCCTGCCTGAACCGGCTCGGATTTTTCTGGAAGACAATCTCATACGCATGTTCTCCCAGGAGCCTCCCGGGGCCTCGGCTTCCGAGGAAGCAGAGTTCTACCAGCCGGTGCTTCAGGCATTCCAGCCCTGGATCAGCCAGATTCGGGAGGCTCTGGGGCAGAATCCCGACGCGGTCATTCGTACCGCCCATGATACGGTAAGCTACATCGGTGAAATCCTTAATACCTCGGGTCTGACAGACCACATCCACACCCTGCACCACCAACTGGAGGACGAACAGGCCCTGGTAACCGACCCCCATCTATCCATCAGCCAACGAGCCCGGAAATCCCTCGCTCTGGACCGGAAAAAAGCGGTCCTCGTGGAGGGTATTCGCAGGGGATTGATACGGGTCTTGTTCCGGAGCCTGCCCCGGTATTTAGAGGATTTGACTGCTGCCGCCATGCTCTACCGCAAGAGCAGCCAGAGTATGCGCAACGCCTTCGGTATGTCCTCGGGACTCTGGGACCTGGAACCCGGGGTTTGGCAGCGCTTCCCCTCCGACACCCTAGAAGATGCAGCAGCTATGCTTTCTCTCCACCCGAGTATTCAAGAGCTCACCGATAGCCTGGGCCGCCGGGCAGTAGAATCTCTTCCACCCCAAAAGCACCCCCCGGACATCCTCCATGAACCAGAAACCGCCCTGGGCAAGAGCGAACTGGTGGGAATTACCCAGGGCAGCAGCTTGGAGGATCTCCTGCCCCGGGAGCTCTCCTTTTTGGCGAACCCGGCCACCGGAGGCCTGTTTGTACGGGATTATGCAGAGCAACGCCTGGTGATGTACGAATATAAGACCAGGATTCCCCCTAAGAATCCCCCCCGGCAGATATTCGGGGTTGATAACCGGGAACAGCGCCTGGGGCCTTTTATTCTCTGCATAGACACCTCCGGATCCATGGCGGGCCAGCCGGAGCAGGTTGCCAAGGCCCTGAGTCTGGCGGTGCTCCGCCGGGCCATCAACAAGGGACGAAGGGTCTGCCTGGTTAGTTTTTCGGATGTCGCCACAGCCAGGCTTATCCAGCCCCGGGGAGAGGAGGGAAAGCCCCAGGGATTAGAGGATTATCTGGAGTTCCTTCAGCACAGCTTTCGGGGCGGAACAGATTTACGCCCCGCCCTGGAGGAGGCGATTTCCACAATCCGTACCAAGGGCTGGCAGGGTGCGGACCTTCTAATCGTTTCAGATTTCCGGGTACCCAAGATAATGATTAAAAAAAGCGGAAAATTACGGGCTGTTCAAGAGGAATTCGGTACCCGGGTTCATGCCCTGTCCATCGGTCAGTTTCCCATCGAGGACAGCTATAACCTCTTCGACAGCCGTTGGCTGTTCCGAATTACCCGTCACGGCGCAGCTCAAGGAATCGAAGAGACGAGTTAGTTCACCGGAATGAGGTCAAGAACCTTGACATCCCTCCCCAGGGATGCACAGATTATAACCATGAACCAGCAGATTATCGAATTAACCGATGCCTTCCTTCAAAGCTACCGGGATATCGGGGGAATAAACCACCTGGACGGCCCGAACCTGCCCAGCAGACTCGGCATTCAGACCATCATATCCGATTTGGAGAGCCTCATTTTCCCGGGGTTCAAAACAGAGGAGGCCCTGGATCCTCAAAACCTTAAGTTTACTACGGCGGAGAAACTCAACCGGGTTATTCGGAACCTGAGCACAGAGATAACCCGCAGCCTCTGTTTCGAACGCCGGTTGAACGGCGAGAGCTATTGTATTCACCATAGTCTGAGCAAAGAGGTCAACCAGTGCAGGAAGGAAAGCGAACAGCTTGCCATGGAGGTACTTACGGAGATTCCCCGGCTTCGGGGGCTGGTTCAGGGGGATGTGGAGGCCGCCTTCGCCGGAGACCCCGCCAGCCGAAGCAGAGAAGAGGTAATCCTGAGTTATCCCGGGGTGGAGGCGATAATGATCCACCGGGTTGCCCATGAGTTATGGGTCCGCCGGGTTCCCCTCATTCCGCGGATGATGAGCGAGGTGATTCATGGCAAAACGGGAATTGATATCCATCCCGGGGCGCAGATCGGGGAACGGTTCTTCATAGACCACGCCACGGGGGTTGTCATCGGCGAGACCTGCGAAATAGGCAGCCATGTGAAGATCTACCAAGGGGTAACCCTGGGGGCTCTCTCGGTGGCGAAAGAAAAGGCCGGCACCAAACGCCATCCCACCATCGAGGATGATGTGACCATCTATGCCGGGGCAACCATCCTGGGCGGAAAAACGGTCATCGGAAAGGGATCAACCATCGGCGGAAACGTGTGGATTACCAGCTCGGTACCCGCAGGCAGCAAAATTTACAACAAGGCCAGTGATTACATTACCATGAACAGTTTCGATTACATCCCTGACTTCCAGATCTAAGATTCGGCGGCACCCTACACTACGATTCTCCCCGCCGAGGTTGAACTCGGCCTTGTAACATCCCCGAAACTACCATCGTCCCTCCCGGCGCTTCCAAGAAAAATTCTTGCAACCCCGATACGAAACGGGTACTCTGATTACTATGCCGAGACTAATTGGAAAAACCATCATGCTCCGGGAGTACCGCAAGGACGACCTGAAACAGATCAATCAATTCACCCTGGATGGGGATGTAACCCGGGGGTTGTCAAACATTTTCATGGGAAACCATACCCTGGAGCGTACGGAATCCTTCCTGCAGTACGTATTAACCTACGGGGGCAATGATGCGGTTTTCTGGATTATCGCGGAAAAAGAAACCGGTGATTACCTTGGCCAGATTGACGTTTCAGCCATCGATTGGACCTCGGGAATTGGCACCCTCGGGATTGTCATTGCCGACTGCAAGAACCACGGCCGAGGAATCGGTACCCAAGCCCTGGCATTGTTGTTGGATTATTGTTTTAGCCGGATGGGTTTGCGGAAGGTGGAGCTCCTGGTGTTCACCTTCAACCGTCCCGGGGTAGCCTGCTACCGGGCCTGCGGATTTAGGGTGGAAGGAAAGCTCAGAGAGCAGGGTCTGAGAGACGGAAGATGGCAGGATATGTACAGGATGGGGGTGTTTGCCCGGGAGTTTTACGCCAGCACGGCAGCAAACAAATACCGGGACGTTCTTCCCGGATATGCCCCTGCCCGGCAGCAGAACGGCCAGGTTCTTCCCGGGGCATCGGAATCACCCCAAACCTACCAGATACCCCAGGGGTTCAGGATCTCCCAGGATCCAGGGGATATTGATACGGAGAAGCTCTATACCTGGTTATCTCAGCAGAGCTACTGGGCTAGGGAGCGTACCAGGGAGGTTTTCCAGAGGTCCCTGGAGGGCTCGACCATGGTTTTCATCGTGCTTGACCCCGGGGGATCCATGGCAGGATTTGCCCGGGTAGTGAGCGATGGGGCTACCATGTACTGGGTCGGTGACCTGGTGATTTTTCCGGAATTCCGGGCTCAGGGTCTAGGAAAGGCTCTCTGTCAGGAAATTACCCGGCATCCCGATCTGACGGGGCTGACGGGCCTCCTGAGTACCGCGGATGCCCACGGCCTCTACCAGCGCTTCGGGTTCGAGGAAACCATGACAACCCTGAGGAAAGCCCCATGAACTCAATGCAGATCCAAAAGGCTGTCCGTCTTTGGCAGGAATACCAAAGGGTGACAGGAACCCCCTCCGGCACCGAAGGAAATTCCGTACAGGCCGAGGCCGACTCCCAGCCCTTCCAGATTTGGGGGTTCGGGGACGGCCCGCCCCTGGCTGATGAACTGCTTGAGTTGGTCATGAATGGTAAGAAGCAGGCTACCGCAGGGCTGTTTTGGAGCTACGAGGCCGAGGGAGAGGCGTTGCCTACCCCCGGGGATTACCACGTTATCACTGACGGGAGCAACACACCCCGATGTATCATCCGGACCACCAGGGTTCAGATTCTACCCTTTCAGGAGGTTCCCGAGGATTTTGCCCGCCGGGAGGGAGAGGGAGACGGATCTCTGGACTTCTGGCGCCGGGTGCATTGGGAGTTTTTTACCAGAGAATGCCGGGAACTCCGCCGGGAACCGGATCCCACCATGAAGGTGGTCTGCCAGGATTTCCAGCTGGTGTTCCCGATACCAGGTATAGTGTAGCAGCCTAGATTTCCACCCATGGGTGGTGTCTCCGGGGTCAAACGTTACAACCTTTTGCGCACTAGGATCGTCATTCATCCCCAGGGGTGGATTCGCCGGCCCGGACCTTGTCATGGGCATTCCTCATACGGAGGGTTTTTACGAGCATTCCTCCCAAGATGACCAGGGCGGCAAGACCAGCAGCATAGCCAACCTCTGGATTGCCGGGGACCTGGGAAAGACGTTTGATGACTATCCCCGAGAGCGCCCAAATCAATACCAGGGAATAGCCCCAGTCACCTTGGCGAAGAACCGAGATCAATCCAATACCCAACACCGCTGCAATTACCACTATGGTAATGAGGGGAGCAAAGGACCCCCCGGTTACGCCCAGGGATACCAGCCAACCGGTGATATTCGCCACCGTTGCAACAGTAATCCAGCCCAGATAAACAGAAAACGGCAGGGATACTAACCAAAATTCCGGTGCAGACACCCGTACCCTGATGGCGCTGTTCGGTTCGGGGTGGAGCCTACGGTAAATGAGAATCAGCGAAGCTAACAACCCTACCATAACGACCAGAGACAACCCGATTTGCAGCCAATGCCAAGAAAAAATCCATGCAATATTGAGTAGGGACGTGAGGGTGTACAGCGGGGTGATGACTGCTGTTTTTTCCGGACGCAGGAGGGCAAACACCGAAAATCCGATGAGTAGGATGTAAATCAACCCCCATATAGAGAAGGTTATTCCCGCGGGAACGAAGAGATTCGGTAGTCTGTCCGATAGCTCACCGGTATTAAGATCGTTCAGGGGCAGGGCGTTGGCCAACACATTAATGGTTATCATTAGAATGGTTGATATCCCCGCCAGGAATGCCCAGATTCGGGCAGATAAGAGCGCTCGAGATGTCTGTTGTTCGGCCATGTATGCCTCCTTGGATTTTCCGTTTTCCACTACTTCAATAGTACTATATTCCCCAGAAGGAGGCACGAGTTTTCCATCGGCCCCCTAATCGTGGCTTATGCGTACCAGCCTAGGCTTGCCTGCCCACACCGCGAAGCAGCCACACAGCAGCGGAGATATCTACCAGCAGGGTCAGGGGTATCAGGATGATGGCCGGCATCACCGGAGCCCCGACTATGCTCATTCCCACCAGCTTAGCAGTCAGAGCGCTCATCAAAAATACCAGAAACACCAGATACACCGCCCCTCCTAGTAGGCCCAGAGGCCGCTTTTTTTGGAGCATGACACCGCAGATAATAGAGAGGGGCAGCAACAGGGCCAGGTCCAATCCCTGAACAATCATGGTTGTGTAGTGATCCAATCCCTCGGGATACACTGTACCGTCGAGTAGGGGGGGAAGAATGGCCATGAGCCACAACAAGGCGATATTAATGCCGTTTATGACTAAAAAGACGCCTGGAAACCGGACCGGTATTCCACGATGGATCACCTCTTGAAGCCGATGCAGGTCGAATTCCAGCAAGTTCATCAGCAGCGCTAAAAACGACATTCCCGCCAGGGCTACATAGAGCAAAAAGAGATAGTTGTACATGCCCATGCAGAGATAAAAGAGATAGGTAACAAAAAAGTACCCCAATGTCCCGGTCAGTACGAGACGGGACACCATCCCGCCCCGCCGGGTCCATACCAATCCCAACAACAGAGCCGGAACCGCGAAAAAGACGGTAACATAATCCTGGGCAATACCCTGGACCGCCACATCCCAGGACATGTGCTGATACAACCCGGTGCCGGAGATACGAATCTGCTCCCCCCGGATACTCTCATGGATGAATTCCCCCTCGCCTCCCGGGGCCCAAATACCCACGGCCGCGGCGCAGACAGCCCCGATGGCAATAGCCAGGGTAAGAATGCTCATTGTTCTATAGTTCCTCATGTCATCCTCCTGGGGCACCTTGGTATAGTGCCCGCTTCTATTTTGTATTTAACCTGGTATACAGGTCCATGATTCTCGCTATCAGGATCCGGGACATTCCCGGGCTGGTTAATTCCGGGCTCCGGCCGGTAACCATATTGGCTAATTCCCCATGCATGTACCCATGGAGTATCCGCCCCCGCTCTAGTACCCATGGTGGAAGCCCTTCTGCAGGTTCCGGTTTAGGTGATTCGACTGCCAGGGGTTGTGGATGCTGCGGGTGTTCGTCCCCCGACATATCAGAGGTTCCTACCGAATAAGGGGGAGTCATCCAGTGTTCCAGCCACCAGCCGAAAAGCCGGCTTGGGGCATGAAGCAGGGGTAAAATCTCCTCTGGCGGCTCTCCTCCCATGGGATCAAGCCAGATAAGTCGGTACCATCCGGGATGGCGGTAGGCAAAGTCCACATATACCTCGAAGAGACTCCCCTTCTCTCCGGGGCCCGGGAAGGAACGGATATGGTTCAGTAGCTCCGGGTTAGATAGGGACCCAGGGTTTTGCGGGAGACCCGCAGCACATAAGAGGCCCTCCATAGCTCCCTTGAGACTGAACCAAAGCAGCTCCTCCCAGGAAGCAAAGTAGTTATAGGCATTCGTATGGGCACATCCCACCTGGCGCGCTACCCTGCGGAGATTCAAATCCCGAAATCCTAGGCCGTTATCAATCAGAGTAAGCACGGCAGCTACAAAATCTTCCCGAGCGGTACCCGGTCTTGTCTTCTTTGTCATACAGCCCCCAAATACAGGACGATAGCCTTGAGCTCATTGTTTCGTTCCAATATCATTACCACTGGTAATTACCAGTGGTAATCTACAACGGGTATCCGGCTTTGTCAACACCGGGAGGTTTCCCCGGTATGGGAAATCCGGTATAGTCAGCCCGGAGGCTCTGTGGCAGTAATCAGTGTAAAAGATGTGGTACTACGGTTCGGAGACGAAGCCCTGTTCGACGGGATAACCCTGCATATAGAGGAGGGTGACAGACTCTGCCTTCTCGGGCGTAACGGGACCGGAAAGTCCACCCTACTCAAACTCATGGCCGGACTGCTGGAACCGGATAGCGGGCTGGTAGCGAGGAGCCGAGACAGGGTCATCGGACTGTTAGGCCAGGAAATTGACGAGGGTTTTACGGGAACATGTCTGGAGTTCTGTCTTTCCTCTGAGGAAGTACCGGATCAGGGGAAAGAACCCGGCAGCCCGTCCGGAATCTCCTCCGAGTCGGAGGTCGAGAGCCGAAGGTTCCTGACCCAGCTGGGGGTGAACCCCGAGGCTGAGTACCGAACCCTTTCCGGAGGCGGCAGAAGACGCGCAATGACAGCCCGGATACTCGCCAAAAAACCCGATATTCTCCTCCTGGATGAACCTACAAACCACTTGGATATCAACTCAGTCCTCTGGTTGGAGGAATACCTTCGAAAACAGGTACCAACCCTTATCCTGATCACCCACGATCGAGCCTTTGCGAAGACGGTGGCAACCAGGGTTGCAGAGATTGACCGCGGTCAGCTCTTCAGCTTCGACTGCGGATACGATGAATTTCTCAGCCGCAAACAGGCCTTATTGGAAACGGAAGAACAACAGCGAGCAAAATTCGATAAACGCCTGGCCGCAGAAGAGGCATGGTTACGCCGGGGGGTTAAAGCCAGGCGAACCCGGGATGAGGGCCGGGTCCGGGCCCTCATGGCGATGCGGGAACGATACAGATTGAGACGGAACCGGATTGGCCAGGTATCCATGAAAGCCCAAGAAGCGGAGGTTTCGGGTGATTTGGTGGCCGAACTAACCGCCGTCTCCTTTGCATACTCGGAACAGGGTTCTGGGGAGACTCCGGTGATTGAAAACCTCAGCACGACCATCATGCGGGGGGACCGGGTGGGCATTGTCGGCCCCAATGGTTGCGGCAAAACCACCCTGATACAACTCATCCTAGGGAAGCTCAAACCCGATACCGGTTCCATCCGACTCGGAACGAATCTCCGGCCCCTGTATTTTGATCAAATGAGATCCCTAATCAACCCCGAGAAAACCCTTTTGGAGAACCTCAGCGGCGGGGATGACAGCGTTGTGGTAGGGGGCAGATCCCGGCATATCAATGCCTATCTGCAGGATTTTCTGTTTGATCCGGATCGGGCGAAGAGCCCGGTGAACATTCTCTCCGGCGGAGAACAGAACCGCTTGATGTTAGCAAAGCTCTTCACCCAGCCCTCAAACCTGCTGGTTTTGGATGAGCCAACCAACGATTTGGATATGGAAACCCTGGATCTCCTTGAGGATCTGCTTAGTGAATACCAGGGTACCATACTCCTGGTAAGCCATGACCGAGAGTTTCTGGACAATATCGTTACCGATTGTCTTGTCTTTACTCCGGACTCAACCGTGGAGGAGTATGTGGGGGGCTACTCAGACTGGAGAGCACAGTACAAGGCCGATGACCCGGGAGAGAATGCCGCCCGTACCAAGGAGAAAAAATCCCCAGGCGATACCCGCCCCCGGGATAGAAAAACGAAACGTAGTTACAAAGAACAACAGGAACTTGCCTCTCTACCCGAAACCATCGCCGCCCTTGAGCAGGAAATTCACCAGCTTCACCAGGTGATGGCCGACCCGGAGTTTTACCGTCGTGAGGGTGACGAGGTCGCTCAGGCAACCGCCCGGTTAGAAACCCTCCAGGCTGACTTAGAACGCCGGTATGATCGTTGGCAGTTCCTCGAGGAACGTGGAGGCGACTAGTACATCGCCCCCAGGGATACACCACAGCTAGGGGCGTCAGCACCGAAGGTTACAACCTTTAGCGCACGATCTACTCCATCTTCCTCTTCCGCCCCCTGTTCCGGAGGATGGAGATAAGAAAAGCCAGGAGAAATTCTAGACTCAACACCACCACCACCGAAGCACCTGAAGGGATATCGGCATAGTAACTAGCGTAAAACCCGACAACGGTGGCTGCCAAGGCGAACCCCACGGAGAGGGCGATGATCCGGCCCAGCCCCTTGGATAACAGACTTGCCGCTGCTCCCGGGGTTACCAGGAGGGCCAAAACGAGCACAACCCCGACCGTCTGGATGGCTACTACCGTGGTAAGGGCAACCAGGAGAAGAAGCCCGTAGCGAATGAGGGAGGGTGATAGTCCGATGGCCACCGCATGGGCCGGATCGAAGCTTGTTACCAGGATCTCCTTGAAAAAGGCCGCAACGGCGGTTACCACCAGCACCACTACGATGGCCATGGCAATCAAATCACCCTGAGAAACCCCCAGAATGTTCCCAAAAAGTATATGGCTCAGATCCTGACCGGCGGTGACCCGGCTGAGCATGATTATACCCAGGGCGAAGAAGCCGGAAAATAGGACGCCGATGGCGGTATCCTCCTTTAAGCGGCCATCCCGGGACAGTACGCCTATGCCCACCACCGCCAGCAGGGCAGCACCCAAGGCTCCCCAGAAGAGACTAATCCCCAGGGCATACGCCAGGACGATACCTGGAAGCACCGCATGGGCTACGGCATCACCCATGAAGGCCATGCCCCGCCACACCACAAAGGCACTGAGTACCGCGCAGGCCAGGGCAGCCAGGATTCCAGCGCCAAGCCCCCGGGCCACGAAGGAGAACAGAAAGGGCTCAGCGAGCCACTGCCAAATTTGGGATACCACACCCGGGTCAGAGGTCAATGGATAGCTCCTTTCTATGGCCGCAGACGGTCGCCGCACCGATGATCGAGCATAGGGGGAGGGATCTCATAACCGGGGATCCTCCTGATGGAATTCAAAGCCGTATGCCCGGGCGATAGTCTGGGGGGTCAAGACCTCCTCGATGGGACCATCGGCAATGATCGCCCGGTCGACGAATAGGGCCCGGGAGAAATGGACGCTCAAGATCCCGAGATCGTGGGTGCTGACTATAGCTGTTTTCCCCTGGGTAGACAGGGCTTCCAGGGTGTGAAAGATCAGTTCCTGGGTTTTAATGTCCACATGGTTCAGGGGTTCGTCCAGTAACAGGAGTTCTGCATCGTGGGCGAGGGTGCGGGCGAGCATCACCCGCTGCTGTTGGCCCCCTGACAGCTCCCCAACCTGGCGGTGGGCCAGAGATGTAATTTTCATCTGTTCCAAGGCCCGGTCCACAGCCAGATAATCGTCCTTGGTAGGATTTTTAAACCATCCGAGGTGAACATACCGGCCCATGAGCACCGCCTGACGCACCGTAACCGGGAACCGCCAGTCCACACTCTGCCGCTGAGGCACAATGGACACCCGGTGCCTACATATCCGCGCCGGGCTGCCATAGACCAGGATGCTCCCGGTTTGCAGGGCCTCAAGTCCCACAATGAGCTTTAGCAGGGTACTTTTCCCGGCCCCGTTCGGGCCAACCAGGGCGATACGCTCCCCGGGCTGGATGTCCAGATTCACATCCTGGAGCACCGGGGAATCACCCTGGGGATAGGTAAAGGAGAGGTTTCGGATTTGAAGCGCCGGACTTGTCCCGTCTAGGGCAATCCGGCAGTTCCCCCCGTATTTAAGGGGAAACCTGGGTGTCCGATGAGCCTTCATAGGGGTAGTATACCGGGAAATTCCCACTCTGTTACCGTAATCCCTGGACAATTTGTGCGATATTGTACCGTACGTAGGAGAGATAGCTGTCTCCGGGTTGCCCTGGGGGCGAAAGCGATCCGGTAAGGGTCGGCATTACCCGCACCGTACCCTGGGTTTCCTTGGAGAGGGCTTGGGCAAGATTTTGAAGTGCCTGGCTCTCAGTCCCGCCCACGAAAATTGCGGGGACCTGGGAATCCTCCAGGAGATGGACCAGCTCCGAAAGCAGCCGCGGACTGGGTTCAGCCTGGTCGCTCACCGAGGGAATAATGGCTCCCACAACCTGGAATCCATAATCCCGGGCAAAATACCCGAATAGATCATGCCCCGTCACCAGCAACCGGCGTTCCCGGGGGATTCCCTCTATCGCATTTAGTATTTCCTGATCCAGGGCAGCCAGCTTCTCCCGGTAGATCCGGGCGTTATTCCTATATTGCTGGGCCCGGGCTGGATCAGCAGCTATCAGCACCTCTCGAATGACATCAACCCAGGACATCACATTTCTCGGGCTGAACCACACATGGGGATCCACCCCGTGATGATCATCTGCGTCCTGGTCCGGTGTATCCTCGTGGTCGTTCTCTTCTCCTTGGTGCTCTCCGTCATCCTCGCGGTCGTGGTCATCCTCGGTCTCCAAAGCGTTAATCCAGGAGGAGACAGAAACGACCGGCCCCGGGGTGACCCCCTGGATAAGCGTTTCCAGCTGTTCTTCCAACCCAAATCCGTTGACAAACACCACATGGGCGTTGCTGATCCGGGCCAGCTCCCGGGGCGTAGGCTCGTAGCTATGGGGATTCTGCCCCAAAGGCATAATCACGTGGACATCCGCGGCCTCACCCGCTACCTGGCGTACCACATCTCCCAGGATGGTAGTACTGGCGACCACCGAGAGCCTGGTATTCTGTACAGGAAGATCCTTGGCCGAGCCGGAAATAACATCCAACCGGGATAACAATTCATCTAACGAGTCCGGATTCAGCTGCCCCGGTTCTGGGTGACTGGCCGTCCCGGTTTCCTGGGCGTGAGAGGGAGATTCCCCTTGGCTTCCAGCCCAGAGAAGTCCCTGACTTACCAGGAACAGGAGCATAACCGTTAAAAATCCGCGGACAATGCAGATCCCCTTCCCTGCCCAAGCGTCCCGGGCCGTCTGCCCGGTCTTTCTACTCGTAGAAGAATAGGACCTCCGGGTTTCTGTGTTGTCCCGGTGCAGTCGTTTACGTCGGTTGATATGTATCATGGTATGGTCACCCCTTTGTGTTGGTATTATTTTGTATTACCTTAGCCGGTTCCCGGTAGTTAGTCAACAGCATGTTTGCTATTCTTACGGTCCTGGCCTTATTCCAGGGAAATCTGGAGATTATAGCAGAAGTTTGCTATAGTTCCTTCCAATATGAATCGAGTAAGCTTAGCCCTAGTATCATGGATCCACCATCGGCCCATCCGGATCAGTTTTGGTCTGTCATTGTTCCTCACCCTCTTCATTGAGTGCATTAATCAGCAATCGTGGCTGGGTGGGTTGTCCAGCATGGTGGAAAAACCCCTGATCTTTTTCATAAATGTCGGAATCATTTTTCTCACCATGTCTATAGGACTGCTGTTTTCCAAGCGGGTCTTTGTGCTTTCGGTCATTACGGTACTATGGGCAAGCCTCGGAATTGTAAACGGGATTCTACTGGCTCTACGCTCCAGTCCGTTGTTAGCCACCGATTTTCTCCTACTGCGCACGACCTTCGACATTGCCCTGGTCTATTACACGCCCCTTCATATTGCGCTCCTGGGGATCACCGTGGGAGGAATTCTCATAGCCCTGGGATTTGCCTTCAGGCGCAGCAGAAACATTCCGGTTCCCTATCTGCGGATACTTGTTGCAGCGGCGGTGGGCGGCGTGTTTGTTATTGCCGGAGGATCCCGGGGCATAGAAGCATCCCAGATCACCCGGGACGGAGAGGAATCAGTGAGCGACCTCTACCGCGAACAGGGCTTTGTTCTGGGATTCTCTCAAAATCTCATCCAGCGGGGAATAGACAGACCCCAGGACTACTCCGAAGAGGCCGTGTGGCGAGTATTAGAAGAGATATCCCATTCCACACCCCCTAGAATCCCCTCGGAAAAACCGGATATCATCTTCCTTCAACTGGAGAGTTTTTTTGTACCCCAGCGGATCAAGGGGGCCGAGTTCTCGGAAGATCCCATCCCCACCTTCCGAAAACTGATGGCAGACTTCCCGTCGGGCTACCTTTCTGTCCCGGTGATAGGCGGTGGGACGGTGAATACCGAGTTTGAGGTGCTTACCGGCCTTCCCTTGAGTCTCTTCGCTCCGGGAGAGTATCCCTATAACTCCACCCTTCGAGATCGCAGCCTGCCGAGCCTCGCCGCGGACCTGGCAGGGGTGGGTTACACCTCCTATGCCCTGCACAACCATACGGGTAATTTTTACGATCGCAATGTGGTCTACGAACATCTTGGCTTTGACGGCTTTATATCCATGGAGTACATGCAGAATCTCAGCTTCAACGAGCATGATTGGGCCAGGGATGAGAGCCTGTTCCCGGAAATCATGGATATCCTGGACCATAGTTCCGGGCCTGATTTTATTTTCGGGGTTTCCGTCCAGGCCCACGGAAAGTATCCCGAGCCCTGGCAGTCCCCGGCTGGGGGAATTTCCGTTACCCGGTTTCCCGAAGACCTGTCCCGGGACGGTTTTGAGTATTTTGTGAACGAACTGCGGGATATTGACGGGTTCATCAGCCGGCTCACCCGGGCCCTGGAGAACCGTCCTAATCCGGTTATCCTGGTTCTCTATGGGGATCACCTGCCGGGGATGGGGATTACCGATGCCCACCTGACCGACGGAAATGACCATCACACCGAGTACATCATTTGGTCGAATCACCCTGACCTGGTGTCCCGGGAGCAAATGCCCCACCCAAACAGCCTGCCTGAAGATTCGGATCCTGGGGATCCCCGTTCCGACCCGATGGACAGCCGGAACGGGCTGAAACACCCGACCCTGGCAGCCTACGAGCTTGGGGCCCGTGCCTTGGGCTATGGAGGGCTGCGCCTCGGTATCGTTCCCAGAATCCATCACCGGTATGCCGGTCACGAAGAGCTCTTCCCCACCCTGCAACTGGTGGGATACTCCCTGCTCAACGGGCACGCTCAACCGACCTGGAGTACTCCGGCAGCCCGGAGCACCCCCAGGGGGCAAACCGGTCCCGATGGTAATCCCGGGCCGGTACCTAGAGCCGGCGGGTTTCCGGGCCAGGAAAGCCCTCTCGGGCTAACCTCCATGAACACAGCCCCGGCTGGAGAAGTAATTTCTCCCAGAGAGCCTGCCGGATATTCCAGAAATTCAGGAAACTTCCGGATGGGGCTTGGCAGGATCAGGATCAGGAATACCGGCATGGATGACGACACCGTCTACATTCGGGGAGAGGGATTCACGGAGTTCAGCACCGTTTTGGTGGATGGGAATCCCCGGGAAACGGTGTTTCTCAGCTCCGAGCTGCTGGCGATACAGCGAAGGAATCTACGCCCCTCCCAGGAGATTCGGGTAGCCCAGATCTCCCGGATGAGGGCGGTCTTGGGCACAACCCGGGCTGTTCGGTTAGGCGGTTATGGGATCGGTCCATGAGCCCTACTGGCGGTACTCCAGGGAGATATAGCTCTCGCTGAATTCGGGTATCGCCCGTATCCAGGCCAGGAACTTTTCGGCTTCGGGTTTCGCTGAGTAGGGTCCGAAACGCAGTCGATAGTAGGTAGTAGTGTCGATAAGCTTGGTGGTGATTCTTCCGCCAAGGCCATGGGACTTCAATTCCTCATACACCTGTTCAACCCGGTCGCGGCTGGGCGAACTAATCACCTGTATCCAGTACTCGGTCAGCTGAGCCCGCTGTTGGCCCGTGTCCTGACCCTTCCCGGAATCTGAGACCTGCCGGGATTCGGCGGTCCCTGCTGCGGGCGCTGCGGAGGAGGATTGTCGGCTCGAGGTTCTGGCGGTGGAGGTTGCACCCTGGCTTTCCTGGGAGCTTGCGCCCAGTTCCCTGGCGGGGCTGCGCTGGGCAGGTGCCGGGGTCGTTCCTTGCTGCTGGGCTGGGCTTCTAGGGGATTCTAATGCGTCTGTCTCCAGCCCGGTCCGGGTGGACGGGGTTGGTTCCCGGCCTGCCTCAGAGCCGGCGGTTGCGGAGGCCTGGGGCCGAACCCCGTAGATAATTTCAAATTCACCGCCCTTGGTGACCAGGGAGGGTTCTTGGGCAGAACCGGCTTCTGTGGTATCCGCGGCTTGGTCTTCCGGACCGGTCATCCCCTGGGGGTCTTGTTCCTGGAGATTAACCGAACTGGAGGTACCGTTCTGGAGAGTATCCTCATTCAAATCACCCTGATCCCCGCTACCCCCACGAAGGTACTCCACCAGGGTATCGGTAGAGGCGATCTGCTGAGCACCGTCCCGCTGGGGATAGAAAAGCCACAATCCGATGCCGAAGAAGACAATCAGAATAAAGGTGACCGAAAGTATTATTATTAAGCTTCGATTCTGTTCCATAGTGTTTTTGCCAGGGTTCTTCCCGCCCTTCGGAGTCCTCCCGTCCCTCCCCAATTCGATACACATATAATATCGGCCTGTTCCCGGGGAAGTTGAGATTTCATTCTGCCCTGGGTCATAAATCTTTGCCATGTCTGCCTGATTCCCAGGTTATCACGTTCCAGAGCCCGGAAAAAACGAACCAAAAGCGGTGCATCCACCCATACAACGGTATCACAGAGCGATTCTAGGTTCATTTTAAATAGGATGGCCGCATTCAGCAGGACTAACCCGCCTGGATAGTCGGAAATCTGTTTCCTGGCCAGCTCCACCATGGCCGGATGAGTTATGGATTCCAGGGTTGCCAGGGCCTGGGGATTCGAAAACACCAGGCCACCCAGAGCCCGTCGGTTTATACCGCCCCGGGGGTCCAACAGCTGTCCCTGGTTATTTGGGTCCAAGTACCCCCTCAGGGCAGCCTCAACCCTGGAGGCCTGCTGTTCCAGGGCCTGATGCCCAAGATGATCTACCTCAATATGCAGAATCGGTTCCTCAGAAACTCCCCCTTGCCCGGACGACTCGGCCTGACTGCTCCCTCGGGTACCTTGGGTACGGGCCCCCTCCTGCACGATCCACTGGGCCAGCCGGGATTTTCCGGCACAGTAGCCTCCGGTTATACCCACAACAAAACGTCTGTTTTCTTCTACCAACCGCTGATGTATCCGAGCGAAGGAGCTCAATGCATATCCCCCCACCTGGTTCCGCTTTCCACCGAGACCTGGAGAGGGACATCCAGGGCCAGGGCCTTCGGCATGGTTTGAAGCAGCATATCCCGTACGGCCTGTTCCTCATCTCGGGGACACTCAAGGATTAACTCATCATGAACCTGGAGGATAAGGCGGCTCTTGAGGCCCCGGTCCTTCAAATTCCTCTCTACCTTCAGCATGGCGGTTTTGACTATGTCAGCTGCACTGCCCTGGATGGGGGTATTCACAGCGATCCGCTCTGCCCCGGCCAGCTCGGCCTTATTCTTGCTGCGGATCTCAGGAATACGCCGGAACCGACCTGAAAGGGTGAACACACCCCCGTAGTGCCGGGCCAGATCCGACTGATCTTGGATGAACCTGCTAATGCCCCGATAGGTCTTGAAATAGGTTTTAATAAAATGATCTGCCTCCTTCCGAGGTATGCCTAGTTCCCGGCTCAGTCGGAAGGCGCTCATGCCGTACATCACGCCGAAATTGATGGTCTTTGCTATTCGCCGCTGGTCCAGGCTAACCTGGTCTGCGGGTACGCCAAAAATGAGTGATCCCGTGGCCCGGTGCACATCCACACCCTCTGTAAACGCCTGGATTAATCCCGGGTCCTTGGCCATATGGGCCAGGACCACCAATTCGATCTGGCTATAGTCGGCGGACACAAAGATGTGCCCGGGTTTGGCGACAAACGCCTGGCGGATTTTCCGGCCTTCCTCGTCTTTTATGGGTATGTTTTGAAGATTCGGATCCTTGCTGGAGATGCGTCCTGTAGCCGTGCCGTGTTGGAGAAAGTGGGTGTGAATCCGGCCGGATTCGGGGTGAATGAGCTGAGGCAGGGTATCCACGTAGGTACTTTTCAGCTTGGTGAGACCCCGGTACTGTAAAATCCGCTGGGGCACAGGGTCTTCCTGGGCGAGTTCTTCCAACACTGAGGTATCGGTACTGTACCCTGTTTTTGTTTTTTTGATCGGCTGGAGTTTCCGCTCTTCGAAAAGGACGGTCTGCAGTTGTTTTGTGGAATTAATATTAAACTCATGCCCAACCAATTCGAAAATTTCACCCTGGATATCCTCCAATCGGTTACCCAGTTCCTGGCTAAAATTCTGCAGAGCCTGGACATCCAAGCCGATCCCCTCCTGTTCCATCCGGGATAGGATGGGCAGCAGGGGCATTTCAAGGGAGAAGAACAAATGGTCCAAATGCCGCAGCTCTAGGAGCCGCTTGAAGAGCCGGAAAAGACGGAGGGTAATATCAGCATCCTCGGCTGCATAGGTACTAGCCTGATCCAGGGGCACCTGAGAAAAGGGGGTATCCTTCTTTAGTCCTGCGGACTCAAGGAGATCTTTATAGTGAATGGTCGTGTACCCAAAATACTGTTGTGCAAGATCGTCCATATTGAAGCGGTTACTGGCACTCTCAAGAACCCAGGCAGCCACCATGGTGTCGAAGTATGGGGTAAACCGAATCCCCCAGCGATCCAGAACCTTCATGTCGTATTTTATGTTTTGTCCCACGATCCGCATCGCCGGATCCTCTAACAAGGTCTTCAGTCGAGAACGGACCTCTTCCGGGGGCAGGACAGTGCCCTGGGGGCCCTCCAGGGGAATATAACAGGCCTTCCCAGGCTCGTGGGAAAAACTGAATCCCAGGGGTTCTGCTTGAAGACTGTCCAACCCTGTGGTTTCACAATCAAAGGCAAACTCTCCCGCCTGACGCAGCAGTTCAATCCAACGATCCAGTTCCGAAAGCTCGGTCAGTAATTCATAGGAGGATTCCCTGCCTGCCAGGTCCCGTGCAAGGCTTTGGATTTCAGGGCTATCTATCCCACCGGGAACATCTGCAGGGGCAATCCAGTCGGGATTCCAGGCGCTCTCTTCGTCAGGGCCGCCGGCCGAAGATTCCCCGCCCTCGGGTTCGGACGGCTTTGTATCTTTTGCCGGATTTCCCGGATCGGCGGAGCTAACCCCGGGATGATCCGCCTTTGCCTGGGCAAAGACCTCTGTCGCCGAAGGGTTTCCATCACCCTGAACAGAACCCCCCAGAACTCCCTGCCCCCCTTCCTGAGAAAAGCTCTGTTCGAAATTGGATAGATCCTGGCCTGTTACAACGCCGATGTCCTTCAACAGACTACGCATCCCCAGGGGCAGTAGGAGCTCTGCCAGGGCCCCGGCGTTCAGCCTCCCCAAATGGAAATCTCCGGCGTCCTCCGGGAGTCCCACCGCATCGGCCAGGATAACGAGCTTCTTCGAAAGGTAGGCAGCATCTCTGCCTTCCTGAAGCTTAGCTGCAGTTCCCTTGGCGGAAATATCGCCCCTGTCCAGGGCCTGATAAATCCCGTCCAGGGTTTCATATTCTCCGAGGAGTTTGGCTGCGGTTTTTTCTCCGATTCCCTTTACTCCGGGAACATTGTCTGCGGTATCGCCGACAAGCGAGAGAAAATCAATGATCTGCTCGGGCCATACGCCCTTCTCATCGTACACACCCTGGCGGTCCATGGTGATCAGACCGTCCTTGGTGGTAGGCCTGAGCATCTGCACCTCTCCTTGGACGAGCTGCATGAGATCCTTATCGCTGGAGATGATATAGCAACTCCGATGTTCCTCCCGGGCTTGACGTGCCAGGGTAGCCATCAGATCATCAGCCTCAAAGCCGTCAACCCGGATATGGGGCAGTCCAAAAGCTGAAATAGCCTGCTCTATCACGGGAAACTGATCCTTCAGATCTTGGGGAGTCTCATCCCGGTTCTGTTTGTAATCGGAATACATCTCATCCCTAAAGGTGGGAGTCCTGGAGTCGAGGGCCACCACAAAGTATTCCGGTTGGTATTCCTTCATGAGACTCAGGAGAGTCCGAAAAAAGCCGAACACTGCTGAAACATTCTTCCCATCCGGCGCACGCCGGGGGGCCCGAATAAAAGCAAAATATGACCGGAAAATTATTCCATAGCCGTCAAGGATATACAGAGGTTTCATAAAAAAAGAATACCACGTTGCCTTCCGGGGGTACAGTGAATCATACTTAGGTCATGAACTCGATCATAAACAGTTTAGGCGGAATCGGCCGAGCCCTGCTTCCCTACCTCGGATTGCTCATCACCGCTCTGCTCACCATGGTTCTTATTCTGGTAACCCGGCGGATTGGCAGGAAAAAACAGATCAGTCCTTATAGCCGGCAGGTAATTACTGGAGCCATGGTTCTTCTGGGTTTTTTTATAGCCGTTTTGGTCCTTCCGGTTAGCAGCGAAGCCCGAGGTCAGATTCTGAGCCTGTTGGGTATACTGGTAAGCGCGGTAATAGCGCTCTCCTCCACTAACCTAATGGGAAACGCTATGGCGGGAATTATGTTGCGTCTTTCCCGGTCCTTCCGGCCCGGTGATTTTATCGAGGTAGAACAGACCCGGGGCCGAGTCTTCCAGCAGGGGTTATTTACCACCCAGATCCAGATAATCACCAGAGATGTTATCAATCTACCCAACCTCTACCTGATACAGAACAGCCTCCGGGTAGTGAATAAGGAGGGGAGCTTTATCTCCGCACCGGTATCATTGGGGTACGATTGCCATCATCTGACGGTAGAAGAGGCCCTGAAGCATGCTGCCCAATCATGCGGGCTCAAGGAACGTTTTGTGTATGTTGAAGAGCTTTTGGACCATGCGGTGGTATACCGGGTATACGGTTTTTTAGAGGACTATACCCGGATTCTGACTGCAAAATCCGACCTGAAAAAGGCTATGCTTGATTCCTTGCACAATCGTGGTATCGAGATTGTATCTCCGAGCTTCGTCACCAGACGGCTCCAGGAGGAACATACCCGAATTCTTCCCCAGGATACCTCCAGGAAGGAAAAGACAGTTGAATCACCCCAGAAAAAGGAAGAGTCCATAGAAGAAAAAACCTTTGATAAGGCCGAGGAAGCCGCGGATTTAGAGGAGCTCAAGGAAGACTACCAGGAACTCGACAAGAACATTGAAGCCTTGAAGGAGAAAAAAAAGCAGGCAGAATCTCCCGATGAACGCCAAAAAATTGATGAGAAACTAAAGACCAAATCAAAACAACAATCGCTTCTTCAGGAGAGAATTGATGCACGCCAGGATGAACAATCCCGCCAGTGACAGCACACTGAGTTCATTCATCACCCGGATGGCTCAGTAATCTCCGGCGCGGCTTACCGGTTTTTACCGAAGACGTTCGACTAGAACCGACCACGCCGGTATGGAGTAGGCCAGGGTATCTCGGCTCCGAGTTCGTGGGCAGCCCTCAAACACCAATGGGGGTCCCGAAGCAGGGCCCTGCCGAGAAATATAAATTCACCGCGGCCCTGGGCCACAATAGATTCAGCGTGTTCAGGACTCTGGATCAGTCCACCGGCAATAACCGGCGCGCCGGTGCATTCCTGAATCGTTTCTGCCATGGGAATTTGATAACCGGGGTAGGGTTGAATGGAGCTGTCTACAACACCGCCGCTGGACACATGGAGGGCAGAAATCCCGTAGCGGTCTAAGATCCCCTGCCCAAGAAGCTCTCCAAGGGTCTCTGGGTTGTTTCCCCCCGGGGCGTAATCCTCGGCACTGATCCGCAGGATAAGGGGAAAGCCCTCGGGCACCGATCTGCGGACGTTATCCAGTACCCGTTCCAGGAATAGCAGCCTATCTCTGCCGTAATCATCGTGGCGACGATTGCATAGAGGGGATAAGAATTCGCTAATGAGGTAGCCATGGGCACCGTGAATCTCCACACAATCAAACCCGGCTTCCACCGCTCTGCGCGCTGCAGAACCGAAATCTCCGGCAATCTGCTCAATCTCTCCGGGACTGAGCTCCCTGGGTTGTGGGTAGGAAGCGTTAAATGCGAGGGCGCTCGGTGCAACCGGGTCAGGAGTGGCCCGACTTTTCCGTCCAGCATGGCCTAGCTGAATGCCTGCCTTGGCACCGCCTGCATGGATTGCCCGGACAACCCGTTGAAGTCCGGGAATCTGATCTTCCTGCCAGAGTCCTAAATCCTCCTCGGATATCCGGCCCTGGGGATGAACCCCCGTTGCCTCAAGAAGGACGAGACCAACACCGCCGTATGACCGAGCTGCATAGTGCATCACATGAAAATCCCCGGCTTTTCCGTCCTTTTCAGGACAGGAATACATACACATGGGGGCCATAATAACGCGGTTCCGTAATTTCATGGTTCCAAGTGAAACTGGTTCAAACAAGGTGGGCATGTGTACTCCTCTTCAAAAGTAGTTCCTTTTTTCCATTCTCGCGGATGACAATGGCAAATGATGTTTGCAATAACCTTGCTCGGAAGATTTTTTTCGAACCTAGAGGGAAATATCTATGAGGTTTGGCGTCGACTGGGCTGCATACACCGACCGCTTGGTCTTGGGAATGGTCAGGGAAGCGATTCTTTCTTGAAGTTCTTGTTTTTTCCTGTGAAGAAAGGCTCTGGTCTCCTCATTTCGTTGGAGAACTTGATCCCGTAGGCGCTCAAGCCCGTTCTGAAGCTGGTGTATCTGCTCATCCCCCCCGGGGAAGGCTTGATGATACATATCCTGAAGGGGATCAATAACCTTTTGCAGGGATAGGATATCCCGGAGTATTTCCTGCTCAATCATGGCATGCTGGGCTACCTTCTCGGTATCTCCGGTTTGAACAGCAGCCTCTTGCTGATCCAACACGCCTAAATACTGGGAGAATTTTTCGCGCTGCTGTTCCAGCATCTTGCGGAAACGCTTCAACAGGGCAATACGCTGATCAATCTGTCTATCCGTCAAGGTCATGGTTCCTCCTCGTTTCAGCCTACCCCCGAATGCTTACCCCGGGTCGTTCCTGGGGTTTCACATCTACCTTTCCGGCAATCTGCGCCCAGGCTTCCCGTATCTCGGTAAGATGGTTTACCACAACCTGTACCGGTTTCGGATCCTTCTGGATATTCGCCTCAAGAAGCTGCTCATTGAACCAAACATACAGGCTGAACATTCCCTGGGCGAAATCGCCCCCCTGCTCCATATCCAGGGAGACCATCAGCTCGGTAATTATATCCCGGGCCTTTAAGATTGCGTTATTAACCTTGTCCAGCTGTTTCGAACCCGTTTCCAATAATTCAACGGCAATCTTCAGCTGACGAATTGTCTCATCGTACAGCATTATCACAATCTGACCCGGACCGGCAGTCTTCACCCGAACCTGTTTGTACGCAGCGGCTTGATAATTCGTCATTGCCATACCCTTTCCTTCCTTTCCTATTCTTACCTCAACTAGTGCGCAAACGGTTGAAGCTATTCCCGCCTGGGTCGCTAACCCTGGATTGGTTCCTGGATTGTGCCGCTAGGTCTGGCATAGGTTACAACCTTCGGCGCACCATTCTTACCTCGGTTCCTACTGTGCATTATCTATTAACGTCGATACCGGTACGACGGAGTAACCGGCCTCAAGAATGTTGTTAAGCAGGATGTCGAGCTTGTTAAACAGATAATCATCCCGACCGCCATCCGGTCTATCGTCTCCGGGTTTTCCCACCCGCAGAGACAGTATAGAACCGGGTTTTTTCCGTGACAATACCGATTCTACTAATTCTGCACTAGGATAGTATAACCGGGAAATACCGGTCTCATCCCGCTTGGGCACCCAGTCCAGACTGTCAACATCCCGGCCGACATACTGGTAGTTCATGGCCTGGCCTGCCTTCAGGATGGTAGGGTTGGTCACATAGTACGGGGCGTGCCATAGCAGACTCAACTCCCGGCCAGTTATCTCGAAGAAGGTATCCTCATTCCTGGCTAAGCCTTGCTTAATGAACTGTTCAGTTATCTGGTACCGAGAATCGGACATATCAAAATAGATCGAAAATAGGGAACCAATCTCATGGCCCGAATCCGCGATCTCCCGAACCGCTCCGGGATGCCGTTCCATAAACTCACCATTTAAAAAGAATGTCCCGCGTAGGCCGTATTCAGCCAGGGTATTAAGAATAACGGCCAACCCTTCTACCGAATCAACCGCATTAAACACTAACGACAGTTCCCTGCGCCGTATGCGTGAGCCGTGCTGGAAAATCTCCGGGCTCCGGGGCTCGTCCCTATCGGGAAAGGCCTCGAACCGGGTTTTAGGCGGATTAAAGAGAGGAACAGTACCCACAGAAGCAACATTGCGCAGCATAATCATATTGCGGTATCGCCCTGACGCCTGCTGCTCCAGGTATACCCGGTACGAATCCGAGGCGACCTGGGGCTCCGCCAGGAACGCCTGTTCCGCCGCATCCAGACTCGCTGCTTGGGTACCAGCTTCCTCAGAATTTAAGGCTATCCAGGTCTGGGTCTCCCCATCCCATTCCCAGGCTCGTCCATCGGGCCCAAGGGCGCGGATGCCCTCTCCCCTGGAGCCGAACCCGATCCTGGCTATCTGGCTTAGAAATAGAACTCTGCTCGTACCAGCTGCCGGATTTACCAATTCGGTAATGCGGCTGCCGGCAATAATCAGCTGTGAATTGGTCACAAATAAGGTCTTTAGCGGATCGGGATGACTGATCCGGTGCTGGGTTTCCCATGCCGGGTAGGACTTTAGCTCAACCCTGTCGGCATACACCACCGCTGCGGTATCCTCCTGAGGGCTGAGCTGGATGCTCCGAACCCCCTGGTCAGTCAATCCCTCAAAACTGTAACTATCCCGGGGCTGGGATACATCCAGGGTGTATAAACTCGTGGATATGCTGCCCTGGGCGATGCCCTTGGTTAACAGGGTAATTACCCCGGCGGAGGACCAAATCACCTGGTCAACCCTGCTGTTTCTAGGCAGGTAGAGGTAGGGAAGCTCAATAGTTGAACCCGTGGAGGTGTAGTCATTATTCTGGAGAAAATACAAGTAGATATTCCGGCCGCCCTTATCCAGCAGGATCTGGCTACCATCGGGACTGATCCAAAAGCGGTCAAAACTCGGGTCGAAGCTGAAGGGAATCTTTCCAACGATCCGTCCGATCTTGAGAAATTCCTGGTACAGACTTCGGGTGAAAAATTCCACACCAAGAATTTGGTACACCAGACTCCCGGTAATATAGTAAAGCTCGTTCCCCCGGCCCCACCGGATATTACTCATCTGTCCGGCACCGATCCTCCGGTAGGACTCGCTGAGCATCCGGTTCTGATTATGCTGTTCAATGGAGAGGTAAAAGAGCGAATTGCCCTTGTGATACACGAAAAAATCCGACTTCGGAGACCATACAACCTCGGGATGGTTCAAGTCACGCTCAACCCGGTTGGAAATCACCGTCTCTTTTTGGGTTTCCAGGTTCAGGAGCACCAGATTACCGAAGGCCGGACTGGTAGGTTTTACATAGGCAATCCATAACCCGTCGGGGCTGGCTATCATGGGATCAATCTTCCCGATTTGAATCTCCCCGCCCTGGATAAAGGAACCCGAGCGCTCCACCGGTTGGGTGCCGGTAAAATCACTCCCCGTCCTGAACAACCCAAACCGGTTCTGAATCTGCAGGGACTGGGAATTCGGGAGCAAGAGAAGCTCCTCAGGGAAAAAACTGAGCTGCTCCAGGGTCTTTTCAGTTGGTTTTGAAAGAAACCCCGTACTGTAGCGGTTGAAGGATGGCGCCTCAGCCTGGGCTGTAAACACCACCTGATTTTCATCATTTATCCGAAGGCTGCTGAATTCTGCCTGAGCCATACCAGGAAGCGCCGGGATCAAGAAGAACGCCGCAAGGAGAACAGCCTTTAAAGCGGAACCACCCCCGCCGAAGCAGACCCTCCCCGCCGATCTAAAAACCGAACCAGTTGAAACCCCTGGTTTCCTCCCTCTCGGTCGAATATGGTCATGCCCATTCTTAGGAGAAATCAAAAAAGAGCTCGCAAAAGAACTCCCGGTTGGAATTGGCTCTTGGCGTATTCGTTTCAACTTGGCACCCCGATTTTCATAGGTCTTTGGAGGTTAGGTCTTCCGGAGCGCCGTCATAACATCGCCTATGACGGCGTCACCGGCACACCGGTAGCCCCTCTCCCCTAGTCTCGGCAGGTTTCCGGAATGGATTGAGGACTTTCACAGGGAATACCCGGGCTCGCCTCCCTCTGGGCTAAAAAGCGGTCCAGGAATGCTTCTAACTCGTCCAGCTCGGCAGACAGGCGATCCAACCGGTCCAGCCGGGCCTCACCCCGAACCTGCTGAATACGCTCAAGCGAGGCATCAACTATTTCTTCGAGTTCTTTCATAGAAACCTCCCTGGTTCTTACAGTATCGGCCTCTTGGCGCCGTTTCACCAGTCCCTGGAGCAGCTTTTTATGGTGATTCTGATGCCCGCCCCAAGTCCACGGCCATCAACCACTTGCCAACGGCCCTAGAGCAGCTCCGCCGCGAGTTCCGCCAGAGCAGACCGTTCGCTCTTCTCCAGGGTCACATGGCCGGCAATCTTCTGAGCCTTAAAGGCCTCGGCCAGGTAGGAAAGACCGTTGGAGTTGGCATCCAAATAGGGGCTGTCAATCTGGTAGGGATCACCGGTTAATACAACCTTTGATCCCTCTCCTGCCCTGCTGACAATGGTTTTAATCTCGTGGGGGCTGAGATTCTGGGCCTCGTCTATGACAATAAACTGGTTCGGAAGGCTCCTCCCCCGGATGTAAGACAGGGCCTCCAGCTCAATGGTGCGGTTCTGGATCAGGTGATCCACACTCTTTATGTTCTGTTTATGGTATACCGAAAGTATAAACTCGAGGTTATCGAAGAGGGGTTGCATCCAATGGCTCAGTTTTTCGTTCTTAGCCCCGGGTAGATACCCGATATCCTTGCCCATGGGAATAACCGGGCGGCTCACCAGCACCCGGGTATAGTTTTTCCGCTCCAGGGTCAGAGCGAGCCCCGCCGCCATGGCGAGCAGGGTCTTTCCAGTTCCCGCCTTCCCTACCAGACTCACCAGCTGAATATCATCATCCATCAGCAGATCGAAGGCTATGCGCTGTTCATCGTTAAGCGGCCGGATTCCCGCCACCGCGGGCATCTTGTAGTCCACGTAGACCAATCCGCCCCGGTCGGCATGGTAGCGTGCTAAAAAGGTATCGTTCGGCTGATTCTTGGTAGACAATACAAAGTAGAAATTAGGGGTCGGGTTATCGTTCCAGGGAATGAACCCCTCCTCCTCCAGGGTCCGGAGGGTATCCTCGCTTACATCCAGGTGGCTGTACCCGGCATAGAGCTTGGAAAAATTGACCTTCTGTTTCTCGTAATCCACCGCTTTGATCCCCAGGGCAGTGGCCTTTACCCGGGCATTGATATCCTTGGATACGAAAAATACCTGGCGGCCCTGCTGCTGGAGTTCGTAGGCGGCAAGGATGATTTTATTGTCCGTCTTATCCTCCAGGAAGCCCCGGGGCATGGAATCACCATGGCTCATCACCACCCGCAGAATGGTCCCATTCTCCAGCTTGACCCCTTCAGAAAGCCTGCCTGACCGACTGGCAGAGTCTAAAAACCGAATAGCATGCCGGGCATTTCGCCCCTTCTCGTCCGAGAAGGTTTTTAACCGGTCCAGCTCCTCCAGAACCCAGAGAGGAATTACCACCTCGTTTTCCTTGAAGCTGAGGATGGCATCCGGCCGGTGAATGAGAACATTGGTGTCGATAACGAAACTCTTAATCTGGTTCTGCTGGTCGCTGGTTGAATTTGTCATGCTGCCCTCCTGGTGTTGTACTGTTAGTATAGCCCAGGCTAAGGGACCACGCAAATGAGAGTAGAGTGCGCAAAACCCTGTAACTTTTTACAAACCTCCCCCCACCCTTGAAGCAA
>NZ_JNUP01000068.1 GCF_000758165.1 Spirochaeta lutea
TTGTTCCAATCCACGACAGGATTATCATCAGAGGACTGTTCAGAGATGTACAAATTCGCCCGCCACAGGGCTTTGTGGTCTATCACGGCAATCATTTCATCTTGGGCCGTAGTTACAACGGTGCCCTCAACTTGGCTTGAAAGGCTGCCGGCAACTTCAAATCGAAGCAGCACATCATCACCAGGATGAATCGCTCCATACGGACGAAGTCCGAAACTGCTCAGCTCACCCGGGAACAACTCTTGGTTGTCCATGCGCAGTTGGAGATCCTTGCCTGTCCCAAATTGTGAATACCCCACGGTTAATTCTACTCCATCACGGGGGCGCCCGTCAGCTCTCAAAGGGCTGGGTGGTAGATTTTCGTGATTCTCCAGCCCGTACGCCTGACGCAGAAGGGTCTGCGCCAAACTGCCCGCCGGTTCACCAGTTACATAGTCATAGATTGCCCGATAGGGAAACCTCCCATCACTCGGATTCTCCTGACGTTCAAACACCACAAGGGGAATGAAACTTCCACGCCCTCCCGATTGCTCCCGGATTGCGCCAAAGATGAATCCGCTTCCGGTGTTCCGGTATATATTTGTCTGCTTACCCTCTGCATGATAACGTACAATATTTTGCGCAAATAGCTGATAAAGAAAGAGTCCTCAATCTGACGATTGATAAATAACTACAAAAACCAAGTCAGAGAGAGGACCCAATGCCTGGTAAGATTATCGAAATTAATGAGGAAGAAGTCAAAGCCCATTTAGGGGATTTTGTACGGGAAACGGTAGAAGAGACATTGAATGCGATGTTGGAGGCTGAAGCAGAACAACTCCTGAATGCCCAGAAGCATGAGAGAAAAACTGAGCGCAAGGGGTATCGTGCCGGTCATTATGACCGGAAGTTTCTGACCAAGGCCGGCGAGGTAACGCTCCAGATGCCGAAACTAAAGAAGGTGACGTTTGAACCGGCGATCATTGAGCGGTACAAGCGCCGGGAAATTTCTGTTGAGGAAGCGATGGTGGAAATGTATTTAGCCGGCGTATCTGTTAGGCGTGTGGAAGACATCACCGAAGCACTCTGGGGAGCAAAGGTGTCACCGGGAACGATTAGCAATCTGAACAAGAAAATCTACGAAGAGATCGAGAAGTGGCGGAACCTTCCCCTCAAGAGCCATTACGCATATGTATACCTGGATGGGATATAGATGAAGCGCTCCTGGGCTGGAGAGGTTCGTAATGTCTCGGTTCTGGTGGCCATAGGAGTCAACGAGGATGGGTTTCGAGAAATAATCGGGGTGGCTGAGGGCACCAAGGAGGACAAGGACAGCTGGCAACGGTTCTTGAGATATCTCAAAGACCGGGGGTTGGAGAGTGTCGACATGTTCATCTCCGATAAATCCCTCGGTCTGGTGGAGTCGATTCCGGAGTTTTATCCCCAGGCACTCTGGCAGCGTTGTGTCGTCCATTTCTACCGGAATGTCTTCAGCTTTGTACCCCATGGCAAAGTGAAAGAAGTTGCCACAATGCTGAAAGCCATCCATGCCCAAGAGAACAGGGAGGAGGCGATCCGAAAGAAGGACCTCATTGCCCAGAAGCTTATCGAAATGAAGCTTAACAAGGCCGCTACCCTGGTACGGGAAGGATCCCCCGAAACCTTTTCCTACTATCACTTCCCGGTTGAACATTGGAAACGGATAAGGACCAACAATGGTCTTGAGAGAATCATGCGAGAAATCAGAAGGAGGACACGAGTAATCGGTTCCTTCCCCGATGGTGAATCTGCCCTGATGTTGGTTGCGGCCCGGCTGCGTCACATCTCTAATTCTACATGGAGTGAACGGAAGTATCTGAATATGGACCTGATGATTGACTTCGATCAGGAAGAAGATCAGGTGTCATAGTTGGAA